>JACMMB010000227.1 GCA_014379305.1 Akkermansiaceae bacterium | reverse complement strand
CTGCTGCTTAAAACGCCGGAAGTCATTATCCGGAATGAGAAGCGTATGCTTCAGGAAGCGGTTGACGCGCTCTTCGACAACGGACGCCATGGCCGAGCTGTGACCGGCGCGGGCAACCGTCCGCTCAAATCCCTCAGCGACATGCTCAAGGGCAAGGGCGGCCGTTTCCGTCAGAACCTGCTTGGCAAACGCGTCGATTACTCCGGTCGTTCCGTCATCGTGATCGGTCCCGATCTCAAACTTGGACAATGCGGTCTGCCGAAGAAAATGGCGCTGACCCTGTTCGAGCCGTTCATCATCCGCCGTCTCAAAGAGCTTGGCTATTGTCACACGGTTCGCTCGGCCAAGAAGATGATCGACCGCAAGACGACCGAGGTTTGGGATATTTTGGCGGAAGTTACCAAGGGTCACCCGATCCTTCTCAACCGCGCGCCCACGCTGCACCGCCTCTCCATCCAGGCCTTCGAACCGAAACTCATCGAAGGTTCGGCAATCCGCGTCCACCCGCTGGTTTGTACCGCATACAATGCGGACTTCGACGGTGACCAGATGGCCGTGCACGTTCCGCTTTCGATAGAGGCACAAATGGAGTGTCGGCAGTTGATGCTAGCTCCGAACAACATATTCTCGCCCGCTTCCGGCCGCCCGATCACGGTTCCTTCCCAGGATATCATCCTCGGAACCTATTATCTTACCTGGGCGCCGATCCGGACCCAAACCGATCGTGAAAAACAGGAGCACCTGCCGCTGTTTGAAAACTCTTCTGAAGTCGAGTTTGCCATCGCTTCACGGAAAATTGATTACCATTCCTGGATCCGGATTCGTAATAACGATTTCAAAAAGAAAACCGTTTACGGTGATCCTGATCTCAAGATCATCGAAACCACCCCTGGACGGGTTCGTTTCAATGAAATCTGGCCGGATGGTCTCGGCTTCTATAATAAAACGGTCGGCAAAAAGCAGATCGGCGACATCATCTGGCGCTGCACCCAGGTTGCGGGCAAAAAGAAAACCGTGGAGGTCCTAGACGAACTCAAATCCCTCGGTTTCCGCGAAGCGATGCGTTCCGGTATCTCCATCGGCATCATCGACATGCTGATTCCTGAGGAAAAGCCGGAGGTCATCGCCAATGCCTATGCCGAGGTTGAAAAAGTCACCAAGCAATACCGTAACGGCGTCATTACCAACGGCGAGCGCTATCAGAAAGTCGTCGATGTCTGGACCCAGGCCACCGACACCATTGCCAACGCGCTCTATCGCAAGATTGAGTTCAACGAGGGCAAGAAAAAGGCCTCACCACTGTTCATGATGGTCGATTCCGGAGCGCGGGGAAACAAATCCCAAATCAAGCAGCTCGGTGGAATGCGCGGACTGATGGCCAAGCCATCCGGGGAAATTATCGAACGTCCGATTATCTCGAATATCCGGGAAGGACATTCCGTGCTTGAATACTTCATCTCCACCCACGGAGCGCGTAAAGGTCTGTCCGATACCGCGCTGAAAACCGCGGACTCCGGCTATATGACCCGCAAGCTTGTGGACGTGGCCCAGGATGTGATCGTGTTCCAGCAGGATTGCCATACCGCCAACGGCATTACCGTCGAGGCGATTTATGACGGTGATGAGGAAGTCGCCTCGCTCTCCACCCGGATCTACGGACGTGTTTCATGCGAGAAGATCAAGGATCCGGTTTCAGGCGATATCATCGTCAAAGTGGATGATGTCATTTCCGAAACCCAGGCCAACAGCCTTGAAAGAATCGGTCACGAGAAACTCAAAATCCGTTCCGTTCTAACCTGCGAGGCCGAGCGCGGTTGCTGTGCGAATTGTTATGGTCTCAATCTCGCGACCGGCCTGCCGGTCAAGATCGGTGAGGCTGTCGGTATCATCGCCGCCCAATCCATCGGCGAACCCGGCACACAGCTTACCATGCGGACCTTCCACGTCGGTGGTGTTGCGGCTGCGACATTCAAGCAGCCGATCATCAAAACCAAGAATGCCGGCCGCCTCGTTTACAAGGATCTCCGGGTCGTGCAGGATGCTGAAGGCAACTGGGTTGTCCTTAACAAAAACGGTTCCGTCTCGATCCGCGACAAAGGCGGTCTCGAACTTGAAAGCCACATCATCATCATCGGCTCGATCATTTCCACCAAGGATGGCGACGATGCGAAAAAGGGCGATACCATCGTCACCTGGGATCCTTACAACGTGCCGATTCTCACTGAGAAGCCCGGCAAGGTGGAGTTCCGCGACATGATTCTCGGCATTACCGTTGCGGCTGAAGTTGACAAGGAAACCGGCAAAAAAGGAACTCTGGTCACAGAGCACAAGGAGGATCTTCATCCCCAGGTCTGCATCACCGATCCGAAAACGGGTGAGGTTATCATCAGCTACTCCATTCCCGTCGGTGCCCACCTCTCCGTCAAGGAAGGGGAAATTGTTACCGGGGGTATCCAACTTGCGAAAACGCCTCGGAAAGTCGCCCGGACCAAGGATATCACCGGGGGTCTGCCACGCGTTGCCGAGCTCTTCGAAGCCCGCAAGCCGAAGGAAGCTTGTGTCATCGCGAAGATCGAAGGCGATGTATCCTTCGGCGGCAATGTCCGCGGCAAGAAGAAGGTCGTTGTGACCGATCCAATCACTGGCGAACAAGTCGATCACCTGGTGCCGATGGGCAAACACATCATCGTAACCGAAGGTGATAAAGTGAAGCGTGGCGATCAGATCACTGAAGGTCCGGTATCTCCGGAGGATTTGCTCGAAGCCTGCGGTGCGACCGAACTTCAGGAGCATTTGGTGAACGAAGTGCAGTCCGTTTACCGGGTCCAAGGCGTGGAAATCAATGACAAGCACATTGAAGTCATTGTCCGTCAAATGCTTCGCAAAGTGAAAATCACCGATCCAGGCGATGCCGATCAATTCCTCTGGGGCGATCAGGTGGACCGCACCAACTTCAAGCGGGTGAACGCGGCGATCATCGCAAACGGCGGCAAGCCCGCCGAGGGCGAGCCGGTTCTGCTGGGTATCACCAAGGCATCTTTGGAAACCGATTCCTTCATCTCCGCCGCATCCTTCCAGGACACCACCCGCGTCCTTACCGAGGCGGCGACTCTTGGACGGGTCGATTACCTGACCGGATTCAAGGAAAACGTCATCATGGGACACCTCATTCCTGCCGGAACGGGATTCCATCATCATCGTGATTCCACATTCGAGTTTACCGTCGAGGAGCCGGAACCCATCGTCGAAGCACCCGAGGTGTTTGAAGACGAAGAAGACGTGGTATCCGCTTAATCGGAACAGGAAAGCATTCCGTGAACCCCGGTTCGTCGCAAGACGGCCGGGGTTTTTCATGAAAATGCTACCGGAACGTCAACCCGGGTATTTTTCCAAGCAGTTCGAGGATACGTTCGTGGGCTTCGTCAATTTCTGCGGTTTTAAGCGTGCGGTCCTGGGCGCGATAGTTGAAACGGTAGGCAATTGATTTCCGGTCGGCGGCAATTTTCCGGCCGGATGGATCAATGAACAGGTCGAAGCATTCGTAGGAAACAAGGAGGGGTTCGCTAGCATTTCCGAGAGCCTCTTCGATCCGGCAGTTGTTGGTATCGGCGGGAATTTCCATAGCGGCATCACGCGAGGAGCCGGGGAATTGGGGGAGGTCGGCGGTTTGGGTGGGACTGGAGATCAGTTTGCGAAGTTTCCCGAGATCCAGTTCGGCGAGGAAGACGGGGTTTGGAAAATCGAGATCGCGCTCGCGTTTCGGGAGCATTCTTGCGAAGACGCCGATGGTTTGGTCACCGGCTTTGATCTCGGCGGAGAGGGCGACGTTTTCCCGTTCCTTGGGTTTTAAAGTGACCGTTTGGTTCGGCAACAGGGCGGAAAGAATTCCTTTGAGATCGTAGAGGTCGGCAGTGCGGTCTTTGGCGGCCCAAGATGAAGAGTTGGTGTTTCCTGTAACGAGGATGGCAAGGGCATCGCTCTCCTGATCGAGGGCCTTGCCGCCACCGGCGTTGCGGAAAACGCGGCCCATTTCAAAGAGACGGATGGAATTTATTTGCTGGCGGACGTTGCGCCCGGCGGAGGAAACAAGGCCAGGCACAATGCTGGGACGCATGATGGAGTGGTCTTCGCTCAAGGGGGATTTCACCCGGATCAGATCGCCATCCTGAAGAAGCCGGAGCGGGAGGATGTCGGCGAGCTGTGAATCGGCGATGAGCTTGATGGTCTGGCATTCGTAGAGTCCGAGGGCGGCGAGGCGGCGGCGGAGAATCATATCGGCATCATAGGCGGCATCAATTTCGCTGGTCGGGGCGAAGGTGGCTTGCAGGCGGGAAGGGACGTTGGCGAGGCCATGGATGCGGGTGATTTCCTCAACAAGGTCGATGTGGCGCTGAAGATCGGCGCGGAAAGTAGGTATCCGCCAGCTTCCTGCGGGCAGTTTTTCGAGGCCCAGACGGGTGAGGATATCTTCTGCGGCAGGGGTGGAAATGGAATTGCCCAAGAGGCGATGGAGTTTTTCAAGATCGAGAAAAACCGGGAGCGGTGGCTCCGGGAGAACACCAGCGGACTGGATTCCGGGTTCGCTGCATTTTCCGTCAATGATCAAATGAATGGCGAGAGCGGCGGCTTGAACGACGGCCACGGGATCCACACCGCGCTCGAAACGATAGGAGGAATCTGAGGAAAGGGCGGTGCGGCGAGCGGTCCGGCGGATGTTGGCAGGTGTGAAGTATGCGGACTCCAACAGGATGGACGTGGTTGACTCGGTGACTCCACTATCTAGACCTCCCATAATTCCGGCGAGCGCGAGGGCTGCGCCGGATTCATCCGAAATCAGCAGGTCATCCGAAGTCAGGATGTGGATGGATCCGTCAAGGGCTTTGAAGGCTTCGCCTTCCTTGGCTTGGCGAACAACGAGTGCGCCGGTGACTTTGGCGGCATCGAAGGCATGGAGCGGTTGGCCGATTTCATGAAGGACATAGTTGGTGACATCCACGATATTGTTGATCGAGCGGAGGCCAATGGAAGTCAGCCGCTCCTTCAGCCAGGCGGGACTCTCGCGGACCTCGATGTCCGCAATGAAAGTGGCAGTGTAGTAAGGGCAAGAATCGGGAGATTCAATTCTGATGGTGTCCGAGGGAATGGTGTCTGGTTTGAATGGCGGTCTGGAAATCAGCGGGGTTTTAAGGAGAGTGGCGAGTTCGCGAGCCATTCCCGAATGCGAGAGGAGGTCGGGGCGGTTAGGGGTGACTTCAAGTTCCAAGAGGACATCCGAGTCGAAGAGAGTCTTCACGGGGGCACCGATAGGCGAGTCTTCGGGGAGGATAAGGAGGCCATCCTCACCTTTGGGAAGGCCGATTTCCTCAGCGGCGCAGAGCATGCCCTTGGATTCAACTTTGCGCATGACCGTTTCGCCGATGGTGAAGCCGCCGGGAAGCACGGCACCGGGGAGGGCACAGGGAACCTTGTCGCCGACTTTGTAGTTTTGCGCCCCGCAGACGATCTGGCGGAGTTCGCTTTCGCCGCAATCGACCTGAGTGACTTTCAGGCGGTCGGCATTGGGGTGTTGAATGGCTTCGATGATCCGTGCGACGACGATTTTCTCCGAAGCGATGCCTCTGGAGGTGATGCCCTCGACCTCGACACCGGCAAAGGTGAAGAGGTCAGAAATCCCATCAATGCTTTTGTCTGAGAGATCGAGGTGGGTGGAAAGCCAGTTTAGGGAGATATTCATCGGAGCAGCAAAAAGTAACAGTTCAGTGGCAGGCGGGTTTATGCGAACTGGGATAGAAAGCGGATGTCGTTTTCAATGAGGAGGCGAATGTCCTTGATGGCCCAGCGGATCATGGCGAGGCGGTCGAGGCCCATGCCGAAGGCAAAGCCGGTGACTTTTCCGTGGTCAAGGACTCTGTCTTTACGGGTCGCATTAATGGCTTCGAATACAGCCGGATCGACGATGCCGCAGCCGGCAACTTCGATCCAACGGGGAGCCTGGCCTTTCACTTGGAGTTTCACATCGATTTCAAATGATGGTTCGGTGAAAGGGAAGAAATGCGGGCGGAAGCGGACTTCGGTGGTGGTGCCGAACATTTCGTGGAAAAAGTATTCCAGCGTGCCTTTCAGGTCAGGAAGCGTGACATCGGTGTCGACATAGAGGCCTTCGAGCTGGTTGAAAACGGAGAGGTGGGTTGCATCGATTTCATCGCGGCGATAGGCGGAACCGGGGGCGATGATGCGGATGGGGAGGGTGGCGGTTTCCATCATGCGGACTTGCACGCTGGAGGTGTGGGTGCGCAGGAGCTTGCCGGAATTGAAATAGAAGGTGTCTTTTTCATTTCTGGCCGGGTGATCCGCAGGGGTGTTCAGGGCATCGAAGCAATGGAATTCATCTTCGATTTCCGGGCCATCCGCGAGGGCGAATCCCATGCGGCGGAGAATTTGCACAGCTTCGTCGCGGATTAAAGTCAGCGGGTGAAGGGCGCCTATCGGCACAGGACGGGCAGGGAGAGTAAGGTCGATGCCGGAAAGAGCCGCACGGTCGGCGATTTCCAGAAGGGCGTTTTGTTTTTCCTCAAGAGCTGATGTAATCGCAGCGCGGGCGGTATTCAGGGCTTGGCCGAAGGCGGCTTTCTGGTCGCCGGGGACATCCTTGATTGCGGCTCCGGCGAGGCTGAGGGTGCCTTTTTTGCCAAGAACCGAGACTCGTGCTTCATCGAGAGTGCGCTCGTCAGAGGCAGCGGCGATGAGTTCGAGAGCCAGAGTTTGGATGGTGGAGACATGCTCGTTCATAGACGCGGAAGGGGATAGCGGACAGGGCGGCGGGGGGCAAGGGTTTGGTTTGATCCCGGAAAAGTGAGGGACGAGATGTCCTGCCAGTTTCAGCCAGCGGCTAATTCGAGTTTGCGAGTTCCTGGCAGGCCTTGATATCGAGCTTCCCGGAGGCGAGGAGCGGAATTTCCGGGACCGCGATAATGAGGCGCGGGCACCACAGTGAGGTTAGCCCTAGATCGAGGAGTTTGTAGCGCAGGTCGATGCATTCCTGTTCCAAGGCTTTGCCGGCAATCGTTGAAAGCAGGACGATGGCTTCGCCTTTTGCTTCATCCGGGATTCCGACGATGGCGATTTTGCGTTCGGTTTCCGAATCGAGTCCAAGAACCTGGTTGATAGAGGCTTCGATGGTTTCGTGGGGCACCATTTCGCCGGCGATTTTGGAGAAGCGGGAAATCCGGCCTTGGATGTGGAGGAAACCTTCGGCGTCCAGATAGCCGACATCGCCGGTTTTAAACCATCCGTCCTCTGAGAGCACTTCCCGGGTTTTTTTCTCGTCCTTAAGATAGCCCGGAAAAATGTTCGGACCCTTGAGGATGATGATGCCGGGTTGATCTATGGAAACTGATTTTTCCGTGGCGGGATCAATGAGCCTGATGGCCAGTCCGGGCAGCAGCTGCCCCACGGAGCCGTTGCAAGTGGCGGGGAGTGAGTTGGTTTCGTGGGTCTCATCCGGGGTGGGGAGATTCACATTGGTGGCGGGAGACGTTTCGGTAAGACCATAGCCTTCCATTGGGCGGACGCCGAATTTTTCCTCAAAGGCATCGGCGAAGTTCTGGGGAAGTTTTTCCGCACCGGTGACGACCAGCTTGAGGGAGGCAAGCTGAGCTGAGTCGATGCGTTTCATGTAGCCACGGAGGAAAGTCGGCGTGGCGAGGAGGACCTTGATCTGGTGGAGGGAAATGAGCTCGGCGAGGCGTTTGGTTTCGAGCGGAGAGGGATAGGTGATGAGGTTGATGCCCTCGATGACCGGATACCAGAGGGTCACGGTGCAGCCAAAGGAGTGGAAAAGCGGGAGGCAGCCAAGGATTGAAGAATCGCGGCCAATATTGAGGCGGGAGGTGAATTGAGTGACGTTGGCGAGGACGTTGCGGTGGGTGAGGGCAACGCCTTTGGGTTCACCAGAGGAGCCGGAGGTAAAGAGCAGGATGGCCTCATCGTTGTTGCTGCGCTTGTCCAAGCCAAGCAGTCGGGCGATGACAGAGGCAGGCAGGATTTTGGTCAATAGCGACCATTTGACCACCGATTTCCTGAGCTCCGGCAATACGCGCTCGATAAAGATCAGATCGCGGTTTGGCGGCCATGGAAATGAGGAAACCTTGCGGACAAAGGGGTCGGCGGTGATGAAGCGGTCGACATCGGCTTGGCGAATGGAGGAGCGGATGGCGTTGTGAGAGGCGGTGAAGTTGAGATTCACCGGAATTTTTCCCGCGAAGAGGACGGCGAGGTTGGCAATAAGTCCGCCTTTTCCAGGAGGAAGGACGATGGCGACACGAGGCTTATCCGTTTCGCTCTTGATGAATTTGGAAAGAGCGATGGCTGCGGGGAGGATTTTTGAGAAAGACAGCACCGCATCATCAGCGCCATCGATCAGGCTATCGCCGGAATTGTTTTTCAGTCCGTGGACAAGAGCGGTGGCGAGGGAGGTTTTGAGGATGCTACGGGTTGACCAGGCTTCTTCGAAGGCTTCAAGAAGCGCCGCCTGATAGCCGGGGAGGGTCGAGTTTGCAGCGGTGATCGGGTGCCCGAAGCAGATGACTGACACCGGTAGGGATGAGATTTTTTCGATGCCAAGGCACGATTCACGCGGGCAATCGATAGCGATCGGAAGGAGCGGGAGCTTGAATGCGGTAAGGATTTTGAGATGGGTGGAGGGAATATGACTTGGGGTTGCCGGACGGGTGGAGGAGCGGCCTGGAACAAAGAGAAGCACGCCATTGTCCTTGAGAAAGTCGGCGAGCTCTTTGCCTGCTGAAGCGGGGTTTTTGTCGGCGATGGAAAACATCGTTCCGGAGCCGGATTTCTCCATGTAGGAGCGCAAGGCCGGCTCATGATGGTCTCCCTCCTCGATGAGATAAGTGATTTTCCGGCCAGTAAAGTGTTTTTCGAGCTGAAGAAGCTGCTGAAAATCCAGGCGCCCGGGGATCGCGAGAAAGCCGGTTTGAGGGATGCGTTGCTGATGGAGAAATTGGGTGGCAGTCATTTTGGTAAACTATCTAGGCCGGAGATTGATGGTGTGCTACGAATCCGCGTTTCAAGGCTGGAACATCTTGAGGACAATTTGATCGAGCGGGATATCAGGATCACGATGGAGCAGAGAGTAGGTAAGGGTTTCAGAAATCCTGGAGCCTGAAGGGATAATCTGGAGTGAGCCGAGGGTTTCCAACTCAATGTATGGGTTGTCATCCGCATTGGTGTAGATCTGGATGCGGCTGCCGCCATCAGGCTGTATCGCGTTCGATTTGGTAAGGATATGGATGTGGAGGAGGGTTTCCGCGTCCGCCCAGAGGAGATGGTTGCCCGAGGAGCCGACTTTGTAAGCCAGCTTGGAATCGCGGGTTAAAGAGTGGGAATTGGGAAGTTCACGCAGGGAAGGCGGGAAATCCTTGGACAGCTTGAGTAGCTGGGGCGGTAGCACTCCGGGGCTTGGTTTGGCGATGAAGCATTCTTCCGGGTGGCGAAGCTGGGCTACGGTCCAGATGGCGAGCGGAGAGGGACCGGGATGGAGGCGGTCCCAGTGCGTGGTTACCGTCAGCGAGCTGTCAGCAAGGGATATTTCACGGGTCATCCGGATGCCGGTCTGAGTGTCTTCAGGCCAGAGAAGTTTGATCGTATCGGCAGTGCCATCAGGCGTTTTCAGAATGGTGGAAGAGGTGGAATCGAAGCCAGACGGCGGCGGCCAATCCCTGATTCCGAAAATCGGCCAGCAGTTCTGAGGAGCGGGCCAGACTTTTTCGCCCCCGAAGTTTTGCCATTCGCTAGCCAAGGGGTCGGGAGATTTTCCTGCAAGTTTCCGATTGTTCCAAAACACCCCGGGTTTGTCCCGGAAGCCGAACTGCATGATGCGGCCGATTTCAGGAACGATCACGGTTTCAGCCGTTTTGCTGCGGATAATCCATGCCTCTTCCCAGCCTTGCCAGGATGTTCTGATGATTTCGGCATCACAGGAAATGGTTCCTACAACCAAGCTGCAAGCGAGGATCGTGAGGAAATGCGAAGTCATTTGCCAATGATGGAGGAGGGATTGGGAAAGGTCGATGGCTGAATATGGGTTGAAGTCGTTGATTGAGTTTTTCTTACATCATCATATCGTGATGTGATGATTTGAAACTTGCCCATTCGATGGAACAGATTAGGTTTCGGCATGGCGCATGCGGATTTATCGGTGGAACTTGGCAGAAGCCTTCAGGAACGCATTCTGGTCCTTGATGGGGCGATGGGGACAACCATCCGGACCTACGGACTGGATGAATCGGCAGCGCGGGGGGAGAGGTTTGCCAAGAATGACAAGGATTTGCTGAACAATGGAGACATTCTTTCAATCACGAAGCCGGCGGTGATTGGTGATATCCATAAGCGGTTTTACGAGGCTGGATCGGATATTTGTGAGACCAATACGTTTTCCGCAACCGGGATCGCGCAGAGCGAGTTTTTCATTGAGGATCCACGGGAAAAGGGCGGAAGAAAAGATCCGGAGTTTTTCCAAAAGATTCTGGAGAATGAGTTTCTCAATGAACTGGCTTGGGAAATGAACGTGAAAGGCTCGCAGCTGTGTCGGAAAATGGCGGACGATGTGGGCTCGGATACCGGGGTGAAGCGTTATGTAGCGGGAGCGATCGGTCCCTTGACCGTGTCTCTGAGCAACTCGCCGGATGCGGAGGACGCGGCCTTCCGGGTGGTGACTTTTGACCAGGTTCTGGAGGCTTACCGGATGCAGGTGCGGGGTTTGATCGCGGGCGGATGTGATATTCTGATGATCGAGACCATTTTCGATTCGCTCAATGCGAAAGCGGCGGCGGTGGCGGTGCGGGAAGTGTTCGATGAGGACGCGGTGCTGCTGCCGGTGATCGTTTCGGCGGCGGTTGGCTTGGGAGGGGAGACGATGATTTCGGCGCAGAAAGTTGAGGCCTTGTGGAATGCATTCGCGCATCTCAAGCCGCTGGCGATCGGCCTGAACTGTTCGCTCGGTCCGGATTTGATGAGGCCGTTTTTAGAGGAGCTTTCGGAGGTGGCTGAAACTTACGTGTCCTGTTATCCGAACGCGGGTTTGCCAAATCCACTTGCCCCGACGGGCTTTGATTTGGAGCCGGTGCACATGAAGGATTTCATGCGGGAGTTTGCCGAAAGCGGTTTGATCAATCTTGCGGGCGGATGCTGCGGAAATACGCCGGAGCATGTGAAGGCAATTGCGGACGGTGTCAGGGGAGTGGTACCAAGGAGGGTGCCGGGAAGCTAATCCTACAGTGTCGCAAAATGGAATTTTCCGACACTCGAATTGATACGCGAATGGATACTTTGATTTCATGAAAAACATAAAGCCAGCTTTGAGACTTTCCGGGACGGATGCTTACAATCATTCAGAGGAAAAGGGTTTTCTGATGATCGGAGAGCGGACGAATGTGGCGGGGTCGCCGCAGTTTGCGAAGCTGGTGCGGGCGGGTGATCTTGAAGCGGCGGTGGAGGTCGCGCGGCAGCAGGTGGAGAACGGGGCCAATGTGATCGATATCTGTTTTGATGACGGGCTGATCGATGGCAAGGCGATGATGGCGCGTTACCTAGACTTGCTCCAAGGCGAGCCGGATGTGGCGAAGGTGCCGATCATGGTGGATTCCTCAAAGTGGGAGATTCTTGAAGAGGGTCTGAAGCATCTTCAGGGGAAGGGGATTGTGAACTCGATTTCATTGAAAGAAGGCGAGGATGTTTTCCGCAAATCGGCGAAGCATGTGATGAAATATGGTGCGGCAGTGGTGGTGATGGCGTTCGATGAGAACGGCCAGGCTGCGACCTATGAGGAAAAGATCCGGATCTGCGAGCGGGCTTACCGGATTCTGGTCGATGAGGTTGGATTCAATCAGAATGACATTATTTTCGATCCCAACATCCTGACGGTGGCGACGGGAATCGAAGAGCATAACAACTATGCTTTGGATTTCATCAATGCGACCCGCTGGATCAAGGAGAACCTGCCGGGGGCGAAAGTATCCGGCGGGGTATCGAACATTTCGTTTTCGTTCCGTGGCAACAACGCGGTGCGGGAAGCGATGCATTCAGCATTCCTCTATCATGCGACCAAAGCGGGGATGGAGATGGGCATCGTGAATGCCGGGATGCTCGAGGTCTATGATGAGATTCCGAAGGAGCTGCTGGATTGTGTGGAGGATGTTTTGCTGAATCGGCGGGAGGACTCGACGGAGCGGCTTCTTGATTTGGCCGAGAGCTACAAGAACAAAGGTGGGAAGAAGATCGAGGAGGATCTGGCGTGGCGTGATGAATCGGTCGAGAAGCGCCTGGAGCATGCGCTTTTGAGAGGAATTGACCGGTTTATCGATGAGGACACCGAGGCGGCGCGTTTGAAATACGGGAGACCGTTGAAAGTGATCGAGGGGCCGCTGATGGACGGGATGGGAGTGGTTGGCGATTTATTCGGTGCCGGGAAAATGTTTTTGCCGCAGGTGGTGAAATCCGCGAGGGTGATGAAAAAGGCGGTGGCCTGGCTGTTCCCGTTTATGGAGGCTGAGAAAGAGGAATTTCTGGCCGAAGAGGCGGCGGCATTCAAAGCGGAGCAACCGGAGCTGACGGATCAGGAAGCGATGAAATTGGCGGAGCGGGGGAGATCGGCGGGACGTTTCCTGATTGCGACGGTGAAAGGCGATGTGCATGACATCGGGAAGAATATCGTGGGAGTGGTGCTGTCTTGTAATGGCTTCGAGGTCACGGATATGGGCGTGATGGTTTCATGCGATAAGATTTTGGATCGAGCCATCGAGATGGGTTCCGATGTGGTGGGATTATCGGGGCTGATCACTCCGTCTTTGGATGAAATGGTGCATGTGGCGAAGGAGATGGAGCGGCGCGGATTTACGATTCCCCTGTTGATCGGCGGGGCCACGACTTCGGCCGCACATACCGCCATCAAAATCGCGGAGCATTATTCGGGGCCGGTGGTGCACGTGTTGGACGCTTCCCGATCGGTGCCGGTGACGACTTCGTTGCTTTCCAAGGATCAGCGGGATGGCTTCGTGGCGGATTTGCGGGAAAAGCAGAAGAAGGCGAAGGAAGCTTTCCTGGGCGGGCCGAAGAAGGAGACCTTGTCGATTGAAGAGGCCCGGAAGGCGGGACCGAAATTTGATTGGGAAAATTATCTTCCACCGGTGCCGGGTTTTACGGGCACAAAAGCCATTGAAAGTGAGATCAGCGAGCTGGTGGAATATATTGACTGGACGCCGTTTTTCCATGCCTGGGAACTGAGAGGGGTCTGGGACCGCGAGAAGAAAGAGCTCAAGACCAAGAACGAAGGTGGTGCGGCCGAGGCGAAGAAGCTATTCGCGGAAGCGGGCGAATACATGGAGAAATTGGTTGCCGAAAAGCGGCTCCGAGCTCGCGGAATCTACGGATTTTTTCCGGCGAACGCGGATGGGGATGACATCATCGTTTGGAACGAGGATGGAACCGAGCGGACGAAATTCCACACCCTGCGCCAGCAGTTGAAGAAGACCTCCGGGAAACCGAACGTTGCGTTGTCAGATTGGGTAAAGCCCGTGGCGGCGGATTGCATCCGCCATGCCGAACAAAGCACCACCATTACAAAAGAGAAATGGGGCAGCCTACCGCATTGGTACCGTGAAGGAGCTACCTACGCTGTCACCTTCCGTTTAGAGGATACATTTTCGCAAGGCGTTCTCGTCGCCTACGCGAAAGAAAAAGAAGAACTGAAACGCAGGATCCAACAGGCTGATAAGGACGGCGAGGAAGGGTTGGCGAAAGATCTACGCAAAAATTTGGACAAGCTTTACCGTGAGAGAATTGAAAGCGTTCTTGATCAGGGTCTGGGCGATAGCTGGATGAAAGACGAACGGATCGCCAGGATTGTGGCGGATGCGATCCGTTTTTTTGCAGAAAGTCGTTATGATCTAGGTGCCTGGTGCGTGATGCCGAACCACGTTCACATGATTTTGTCACCACGAGATAGCGAATCACTTTCTGAAATTCTCCATAGTATCAAACGCTTCAGCGCCAGGGAGGTGAATAAGGTTTTGGGCAGTGAAGGGGAGTTCTGGCAGAAGGAGTCTTATGATCATATCATTCGTGATGCTGAGGACTTTGTGAATCAGACAAGGTATGTGTTGAATAATCCTGAGTCCGCAGGGCTGGAGGATTGGGAATTTGTGGGGAATGGTGGTTTGGCTGGGCGGATGCAATCCGCCGCCACGCCTGACTTTATCGGCGGCTTTGTGGTGGGGATACACGGGGCTGATGAATATGCCAAAGAGTTGGATGCAGCGCATGATCCTTATGGTTCGATCATGGTCAAAGCGATCGCTGACCGGCTTGCGGAAGCCTTCGCCGAAAAGCTGCATCACCAGGCGCGGATCGAGTGGGGTTATGAGACCGAGACCGAGCTGACGAAGGATGAGCTGATTCATGAAAACTACCAGGGCATACGTCCGGCACCGGGTTACCCGGCGCAACCCGATCACACGGAAAAACCAATTTTGTTCGAGCTGTTGAATGCCTCGGCGGAGACCGGCGTTACCTTGACCGAAAGTTGTGCGATGCACCCCGGGGCGGCGGTCTGCGGACTGTATTTTTCACCCCCGGATAGTCATTATTTCGCGTTGTCCGAGCTGCAGAAAGATCAGATGGAAGACTATGCGCGGCGTAAGGGAATGACCTTGGCGGAGGTCGAGAAGTGGCTGGGCCCATGGTTGGGGTATGCCTGAGTGGTGGCGGATGGCATCCGCCGTGCCTAAGTTTGAATGGCATGGCGGATGCAATCCGCCGCCACGTTTAGAAAGATCTCAGCCTTTTCACTGTCTTTTCTTTCCCAAGAATCTCGAAGATATCCCCGAGATCCGGGCCGTGGGCGCGGCCGGAGAGGGCGACGCGAACGGGGAACATGAGCTGTCCGGCTTTTGCACCGTTTGCGGTGACGACCTCGCCGATGGCTTGTTTGGCATTTTCAGCCGACCATTCGTTTAGGTTTGCGAGTTGATCGGCGAGGGTGGGGAGGAGGGCTGAGTTTGGGTTGGCTTTTGCTTTCTCCACGGCTTCCGAGTCTTGGGATGCGGTGTCGGTGACGAGGAAGTCGATAGCGTGCGGGACTTCGGTGAGCAGGCGGACTTTGTCTTTCACCGCAGTAATCACCGCGAGGTAGTTTTCGGTGACGGGGAGGTTTTCGTTTTCGACAAATGGTTTGGCCAGCTCGGCGAACGTTTCGGTATCGATTTTCGCGAGGTGCTGCTGATTGACCCATTTGCACTTTTCGAGATCAAAACGGGCGGGCGCGCGGTTGATGGCTGCCAGGGAAAAGCGGTCGACGAGCTGCGTGAGGGTGAAAATCTCATCGTCCGATTTTGAGGACCAGCCTAACAGGGCGATGAAATTGACGACGGCTGCGGAAAGAAAGCCCTGGCGCGGGTAATCTCCGATGGCGGCTCCGGCATCGCGTTTGGACATTTTCGAGCCGTCGGGATTCAGGATCAGGGGAATGTGCGCGTATTGGGGGGACGCGGCGCCTAGGGCGGCGATGAGCTGGAGGTGCTTCGGGGTGTTCATCAGGTGATCCTCGCCGCGGATGACGTGGGTGATCTTCATTTCAAGATCGTCGACGACGTTGACGAAATGGAAGACATAGGAGCCGTCGCTGCGGCGTATGACCATGTCGGGGGTGTTCGAGGCATCGCGGTAATCGATGGTGACCTCGCCGCAGACCAGATCGCGCATGGTGACCGGGGTGCGGTCGAAACGGAAACGATAGGCATCGCCGTCTTTATAGAGGCGGTCGGAGGCGAGAAGTTTCTCGAAATAGGTGTCGTAGATTTCGGCCCGCCGGGATTGATAGTAGGGGCCGAACTTCCCGCCTTTTTCCGGTCCTTCATCCCAATCCAGGCCCAGCCACGACAACCCATCGAAGATCGCCTGGCGGGCTTCATCGGTGTTGCGGGCGGCATCGGTGTCCTCGACGCGGAGGATGAAGGAGCCGTGCTGCTTGCGGGCGAAAAGCCAGTTGAAGAGCGCGGTGCGGGCGCCGCCGACGTGGAGGTAGCCGGTCGGGGACGGTGCGAAACGGGTGCGGACGGACATGTGGGGTGATTCAGGATTGGAGCGACCGGAGGGCTCCACGGACGAGCGACTCGGTGGTGGAAGCCGGATCCTTGTCGAGGACCGCGCGGACAGCTTTGCGGGAATCAACCTGTTTGTAGCCAAGGGCAATGAGGGCTAGCTCGGCATCCGCGGCCGGGGCGGAGACCTGTCCGGAGGCGGCATCCTGCCAGGTATCGGTAACTCCGACTTTATCCTTGAGCTCGAGAATGATGCGCTCGGCGGTTTTTTTTCCGACGCCTTTGAGTCTGGATAATCCCGCGACGTCACCCGCAACCACGGCTTGCTTGAAGCGCGTCACGTCCATGCCGCTCAGAACGGCAACCGCCATCGTGGGGCCGACGCCGCTGACCCGGTCAATCAGGAGCAGGAAAATGTCGCGCTCTTCTTCGGTCGCGAAGCCAAAGAGCTTCTGGGCAAGCTGGCTGAAATGGAGGTGGGTTCGCAAATCAACTTCGGCCCCGGTGGAAGCGTGGAGGCTGTCGAAGGTTGAGAGCGGTATGAAGACTTCGTAGCCAACGCCGTGGCAATCCACAACCAGGCGGTTGGGATAGGCTTCAATGATTTTTCCGCGAAGTCTGGCGATCACGTGGGAAGGATTCGTGAGAAACGCCTGCGGATGCAAGTGGTAAGGCTCCTGAATTTAGAAACCAAGTGCGCGAAGCCGGAATTTATTGGTGGATGAAGGCGGGGCTGAGGTTGGATCTAGCGCAGGCAACTCCACGAGTGTGGTCCAGCCGGGAAGATTGCGAAAGTTCGAAGTTTTCAGGATCGGGTTGAGTATCTAGGATTTGATATGGGTGACGGCGGAGAGGAAATTGTTGTGTGTTATGCGTGCGGCGCGCCGATGAACGTGGCGGATCTGGCACCTTATTCGCGGGTGGTTTGTCCGGGGTGTGGGGAGGAAAACCGGGTTAAGAAGCAGTTCGGCCCGTATACGCTGATCCGGCGGCATGCGATCGGGGGGATGAGTTCGGTTTTCGTGGCGGTCGATGGGACTTTGAACCGTGAGGTGGCTTTAAAGATTCTCAGTGAGGAGTTTTCCAAGAATGAAAAACGGATCGCGGCTTTTGAACAGGAGGCGCGGCTGACCGCCTCATTGAGTCATCCGAATGTGGTGCGCGTTTTCACGACGGGGAAGGCGTTTGATCGCTTTTACATTGCGATGGAGTTTGTGCCGGGAGGGCACTTTGAGCAGCGGATCAATGAAAAGGGGCTCATTTCCGAAAGCGAATTGCTACCGCTGGCGATCCAGATTGCGGAGGGGCTGAAGGGTGCCCAATCGGCAGGATTGATCCATCGCGATGTGAAGCCGGGAAACATTCTGTTCGATTCCGAGGGAAATGCAAAAATCGTGGATTTCGGGCTGGCCCTGATGACCAAGGGCGGCAAGGCCAAGGCGACGGAAATCTGGGCGACGCCCTATTATGTGCCTCCGGAAACAATCGAGGGCGAGGTTGAGGATTTCAGGTCCGATATGTATGCCTTCGGCGCGACCCTGTATCATGCGCTTTCCGGGAAGCCGCCTTGCGATGAGGAATCAATGGCGACCGATATTTTGCGCGAGGCGAAGAAGAAGCTCGTGCCGCTGAAAAAGGTCGCGCCGCACTTATCCAATGAGACTTGCGGGGTCATTGACCGGGCAATGGCGTATGAGTCGGAAAAGCGTTTTGGAAGCTATGATGAAATGATCGCGGGCCTGCGAACCGCGCTGAGAATCGCGCATGGAGAGGTGGTCAGTGATCAGGATGGGATTTCAAATGCGCGGCGGCGGGCGGGTTCGCGTAAAAAAAATCGTCTAAGCGCAATCGTGTTGGTGAGCTTGGGGATCATCGCTGGAATCGCTGCGTTGGTAGTGATGAATCGGTCGAAAAAAGCCGAGCCGGACAAGCTGGGGGCAAAGTCGGCGACAGTCGAAAGAGAGACAGAGGAAATCACAGACAGCCCTCAGGAAATCGCCACCCGCTACAGCGGGGCGCGGGCAGCGATGGAGCGTGGTGACTATGTCATGGCGGGCGCTGCGTTTGCGTCATTGTTGCAGGATAAGGATGTTCAGGAGCCGACCAGAACATGGGCGGGGATAGAAGCTGTGGCTGTCTCCCTGATGGATGGGCGCGTGAATCAGGCCCGGCAACATGCCGAGGCAGTGGAGCAGCATATTGAAGCCGCTCCGGCGGGTCTAAGTCCGGGTTTCCTCCTGAGTGTTCAACCTGTGTTGAAAGCATTGGACCAATGGCCGTATTTCAAATTCGAAAGCATGGCGGCAGGAGAAGGAGGATCGCATCGGTCCATGGGCTATTTGCTCGCGGGACTGAAAAACTGGGAGCACGGCGGATTGGAGGAGGCGCAGATTTTTTTCAATCATGTGATTGCCGAGCCATTGGCCGCAAAAGATGAATTGCTGGTTTGGTATCAAAAAGTGGCGAGGCGATATGTGGGAGACTACCAGTTGCTGGGTTCCGCGCCTTTGCACTCAGCTCCCAAGACGGTGGAGGAATGCCAAGGCATGAAGGAGGAATTGGGCAAGGTGCTCATGCTTCTGAAAACCAAAGGTCGCGCTCCCTTTAATATCGAAGCGCGCCTGCTCGCTTTGGCGAAGCTGGAAAAATCATTCGAAAAGCCCCCGGAAAATATTCCGTCGGCCGAGGCCGGCGACTTGGTTGAAATCGAGTCATTGGCGAAAAGCTATCAGTTTGTGGAAATCATCGATCGCTTGTCGAAACTCACCAGGGACCCGCCAAACTACACTCGTGAATCGATCCTGGGGATTACCGAGGCAGCCTTGGTCTTCATTTCCGAGATGAAGGGGCAATTGCAAAAGAAGCCGATGTTGCTGGAAATGAAAACCAAGGACGGCACTGCGGTTTCCTCACTCATGATCAAAGAAGGAAAGGAGCTGATGGCGATTTTGAGTTCCGGTGAAACGCGCGAGCTGCAGTGGACGGATTTCGACGCCGACCAGCTTATCGAGCTGCATCGCGAGATGGTTAAAAATCCGGCGAGCGAGATGGAAAGATTGCGCAGGCATGAGTCCGCGATCGCTTTCGATTGGTTGGCCGGTAACCGCCAACGGGCTGTCACCGCCGCGAGCCGATTGGCGGCGGAGAGCGCGGGTTTCAAAGGGCGTTGGGAAATGCTCGCAAGCGGGTTACCTCGATAAAGCGGCTTTTTATAATTGAGTTGCCAGCGTTATGAAAAGTGTTGGATCGAGCGGCTGATGGCTTGAAGTTTGCGAGGCTAGGGAGGAGGTTTTCACCACATGCAGTATCGCACGAAGCCGGTTGAAATGGAGGGAATGCCGCCGGGGATTCCTCACATCATTGGCAACGAAGCCGCGGAGCGGTTTTCATTTTACGGGATGAAGGCGATTCTCGCTGTTTTCCTGACCCAGTATCTGCATCTGATGGACGGACCGTTTGGCACGGCGATGGACGAAGCCAGGTCCACGGAGATGGTGCATCTTTTCAATGGAGCCTTCTACCTTACCCCTGTCGTCGGAGCGATTCTCGCCGATGCCCTTTTCGGGAAATACAGAATTATCATCTGGCTCTCGCTGGTTTATTGCGCCGGTCATGCGGCTCTGGCTTTGATGGGAAAATTCGGAAATTCGGAAGGCTGGATGATTTCCGGACTCATCCTGATCGCGCTTGGGGCAGGAGGAATCAAACCCTGTGTCTCCGCCCATGTGGGTGATCAATTCGGTCAGCGAAACGCCCGCCTTTTGCACCGGATATTCAACTGGTTTTACTTCTCGATCAATCTGGGCGCATTTGCCTCAATGCTGCTGACTCCATGGCTTTTGGAATGGTATGGGCCACATTGGGCATTCGGTGTGCCGGGGGTGTTGATGGCGATTGCTACCCTGGTTTT
>JACMMB010000025.1 GCA_014379305.1 Akkermansiaceae bacterium | reverse complement strand
TGACCTTGGCCACCGGCCATTTCTTAACTACATACAAATCGAAAATCTGGAAATCACGGGCATCCACCTGACGCTTCACCCGATCAATCGCCGCATTCAAAAGGTTCTCCTCCCACTCTTCGTCCCAAATCGTTTCGATGCTCATTTGAGCAGTGCCGGGGAATCGATCCAATGGATCGGTGCCGGTGGAAGTCTCACTGTTATTGTGCAGTGACTGAATATTCTTTTGACGCTTTCGGAATTGATCCACCACCCGCCAGGTCGTCAGTTGCAAGAGCCAACCCTTAAAGGATCCTCCTTCCGTCTTGTACTTGAACTCGGGCATGCTATTCATGACGGAAATCACCGTCTCCTGCACGGCATCCTGCGCCTCCGCCTCCCTAAGTCCCGCCCGAAGAGCCGCGCCATAGATGAGTTTCCAGTAGGTATCAAAGAACACCTCCCAGCTTTCATTATCGTGTCGGTTCTTGAGCTTGCTCAGCAGCGATTTCCGGGTCGGTATTAGTTCTTCGTCGGCTTTCATGGATCTGGGGCCAATGCCCCGTTGTCTCCTATACGCAGCAACTCGGGCAAATCTTTCAGATTATTTCCGAAAATGCAGTTTTGTCATCTTCCCCTGAAAACACAGGCAAAAATATTTTAACATTTTTGAAAGATGCGCCTTTCTGCCTCCGTATAAGGGGTATCGGCCCACGCTGGGGAAACCGGGTGAACCTCAGCGGCTGAGGTGGATTTTGACGATCTTTGCGGAAAAGACGCCAGGATCCGCCCATTTAACCAGATGCTCTTGCTCTCGGGATCCTCGGTCAATCAGGGGAAGATTGGCTGGGAGCGTCATGAGAAATGGCCGGTCGGGAGAATCTGTGAATGGGCGGAGTTAACGGGGTGGGGATGGTCAGGGGCTGCTGCGCATAAATTGCGAATGCGCAGCAGCCGCCTGCATGCGACAGATTCCACCTCAGACCGGCGGGCAGCAAAGCTCAAATTTTGATTCGAATCGAATGGAAAAAGGTCGGCTCGCGACGGACCTCCATCCCTGGCCAGAAAAGTGTGGCAAGCGAGGATGGACCTTTAACTTCGGCAGCCAACCCGCGCTCGACCGCATTGTCTGCCTTCAAAATCCCGTCGCAGCGCGAAGTCGGAGCTCGGCCATCGGGGTCAAAGTAACCCGCCGGGTTTAGGAACGGAGCTGTCGTGATAAATGCCTGTTTAGTTCGGCGATGGATTGGTCAGTCCAGAAGGATTGTTGGTCAAACGGGGAAAACTGTTGGTAGGTAAGAAGAACCGGTTGGTAGGTGAGACGAACCGGTTGGTAGGTGAGACGAACCGATTGGTAGGTGAGACGAACCGATTGGTAGGTGAGACGAACCGGTTGGTAGGTGAGACGAACCGGTTGGTAGGCGAGACGAACCGGTTGGTAGGCGAGACGAACCGGTTGGTGCCGCTCCTCACGGATTCGCCCGGGGCAAAAGGCTGAGCGGGCGTGAATGGTTGCCCGGGTGGCAGCGGCTCAACCGGCAGACTCGGCTGGGCGGGTAATCCCGGCGGCACGGTCCGAGGAGGGATCGGCGCGGGTTTCACTGGCGCGGGTTGTATTGGGGCCGGCTGCACCGGCGGGGGAACCGCTTTTACAGCCTGTCCGTGAACGTTAAGGACGAAGATCATGCTCACCACCGTCAAAAATTGCATGGTTCGAAGGTTTATGCTTTTCATTTGCTTTCGCTTCATTGTTCTCGCCGCCAGAATGGCCTCAGATTTTCTTTCAGCTCTCGGCGGCTTTAGAAGCCTAACTGAGGAATCCAATTCTTCCGCTGGGGTGTAATCCTAATCAGAGGAACCGCGCTCGCCCTTGGGCTAGAAAGGTTCCAGGACCGCCAGCAGGCTCCGCCAGGGGATGATTTCTTCCATCCGCGCGAGAAGTTTCTCGCGAGGGGTGATCTTCCCTTCTCTACAAAACTCCGCTGACGGGTCATGCCTACCATTTTCGGTCGCACGCGTGCGTCCACCATCAGTGCGTTGCGCAAAAGGCATTTCCACGCGTCAAAATTCGTCCATGGAAACCTCGACAACGTCGTGATCAGGAGTTGGCCCACGGCGCTGATGTCGCTCAACAATTGGGCATTCGGTTGGATTCCACGACGCCGCTGGAAACGGCGTATCGTGTCAACGAGGCAATGTTATGAATGTTCAACATGTTCATGAGGTCTTGCCGATGTTTCTCCACAGTTTTTACGCTTATTGACAGCGAGTCGGCGATTTGCTTGGAGGCATATCCTTCCGCGATCAACTGGAGAATTTCCGTTTGACGACTGGTCAACCTGGTTGACCTCGTCCTGTCCGGGCTGCCATCGGTTTTTTTTTCCTGCCACTGTTTCAACAGTCGTCTGGAAATGGGCGGGCTGAAAAAAGCGTTGCCGTTGACAATTTCGCGGATCGCCCGCAGCAAATCCTCTCCAGCGGTTTCTTTCATCAAATAACCTGCCGCACCTGCTCTGATGGCGTGATCTATGTACTCATCGTCAGAGTAAGCCGAGAGGATGAGCACTTTGGCTGAAGGGAGTTCCAATGTAATCTGGCGGGTGGCTTCCAAACCGTTTAGCAGCGGCATCGCAAGATCCTGGACAACCACGTCGGGCCTGAGCCTTTTCGCTTCGCGCACCGAGTGTTGACCATTGGCCGCTTCACCGACCACCTGGATGTCTGCCTCTGCCTCCAGGAGCTTTCGCAGTCCTTGTCGAAGAATGGTGTGATCATCACACAGTAGTACGGTAATTTTTTTCATTTTGTGAGTATGGATGTGGTTCCATTCTTCACGACCTGCACCATTCTCAGGATGCCCAGTCGTGGTCGTGAACGCGGTTGTGCGTGCCCGGCACCAAGCCAGGTGTTGCTGCCACCGCTTGAGTCTTCCGGCAGCGTGTTGTGTGTCAGCCAGAAGTCCTTGATGGCTTTGACCATGTCCCCAAGTTTGCTGGCCTCGGACGGTTTGGTCAGAAACGCATTGGCGCCCAAACGATAGGCGGTCGCGATATCCGCGTCTTCGCCGGATGCGGTTAGTATGATGACCACCAAGGTCATCCTGGGCTGTTGGCGGATCCATTTAAGAACGTTCTGCCCCATCACATGGGGCAGCTTCAAATCGAGCAGGACCAGGCAGGGCAGGGGGAATTTTTCGCGATCCGCGTATTTGCCGGCAGGTATGCTCCACTCGCCATCGCCCAAATCATACATCAGACGGCCCACAGTCTCGCCGTGAGGGATTTCGAAACTCTTGCAGAAAGACTCGTTGGCCATCCGCACGCGCAGTTTTTCGTCGAGAACCAACAGCGGCGGGACCGTTTCAATGATGGCCTCCACGTAATCGAGCGCCCGCTTGAGGTCCCGCTCGGTGCGGTGTAGCTGTGCCAATTCTTTGACAGGGGACGGTTTGGGCAGTGCATCCGTCCAGTCCTCGACCGGCTTTGGTCGTGGTCTACTGCTGGATATCGTGGTCGTCGCACTCACCCCATAAGCCTATCCTACGACGGGTACTGGGATATGGGGTGAATCCAGACTACGGGAGTCAACCCCTCCGACCACGAATCCAGCGACAAACGTGCTTCGTCGTGTGGCCAAGTTTATCCGATTTAATCAGCGGATGCTCGGGGCCCGGGCGATGCCAATGCCGTCCGTCGAGAGAGAGTCGCGTCGCTGCGGAGGTCGAACCTCCGCAACTTTAGGGTGAACACCCCATGTCCATCTGCCCGGGGCGATATACATTGTGACATCGTTGCTCCGGGCATCGTCCGGAAGCAAAACAGTGAAACATTTGTCGGCATCGGGAACCAAAATTCAGGAAGATGGATATATCGATTTATGAAACGAAAGTTCAGAATCGCACTCTCAGGCGCTTTGGTCGTATTTGGGACAGTCCTGCAAAGTCACGCGCAACACCTTGTGCAACCGCTTACCGTGAGCCTGACGGCTTACGACACCGTCGGCAACAAGGTCATCAGAATCGGGACAAAGGAATTGATCCGATACCTCGCTGGCACAAATGTTCCCAACGGACGTCTGTATCTGGTTACTCCGACCGGCAACCCGCCTGGCATCACGGGCGGTCTCAGCGCATTTCTGAGGATAACAAGAGGCACCAATACCGTCCTCGAAATTCCCAGCCCGGCCCAGTTCAATGTTTACCAGGACGTTGCTGTCTTGAGAACCAATGGCCTTACGATCTTCACCCGTGCCCTCAACAGGTTCTCCTTTGATACCGGGTCTGTTCGCGCGGAGTTGCAGGGCAATTCGACCTGGAACATTTCGGAAAGACCGGTCGCTGGAGTGGACGTCAGTGGCGCAGGCTCGTTTCAATCCGTCGCGAATGGATGGATTTCGATTTACAACGTCACCGAAAAGATTGTGCCGATCAATGGCATCATTGTCGCCGGCAGACCGAAGCCAGGTCCGTGAGATTGTTGCCCTGCATTTCGCCAGAGTGCTCTCCATGATTTTCCAGATGGTCCGCTGTGCGGACCGATCCTTTCGAACAAGAGGCAACGTAACAGAGTAGTGTGAAGAGGTCCTTGTTGCCATTCTCAGGTTTTCGGGTTTGGCCGACAGTCACCAAACAGAGACGCCTTTGCGATTGTTGCCAACGCTGCAAAACTCGGTTCATCCTCGAAACAAAAGGCGCAAAAGGACTGGTGAAGATAGGCTCTGCCACCTTTTTGCGGTTACCTCGACTGCCGGCTTCAGGTTCATTCCTCTCCGTTCGCTCCTATTCGCGTTCGAGTGGATACGGTTAAGAGTGACCCGGAAATCACGGGACGCCGCCCATTCGGAGCCATGACGATCAACGCTTGATGGGAAATGGGGACTTCCCCCGGCAACGAAGGGTGCTTCCTGTATTGGCGATTCCGTCCCGTCTTTGCAGCTGGTACCTGCCCGACAATTCACGCTTGAAGCCGTATGCAGGAACGTCGATCGGGCAGAGAATACATGAACATTGTCCTGGACCGGATTCAGGCCAACAGGCGAGGCTTTCCATCAGTCATCCTCGGGCAAGTGCCATCTGATGTTGGTCAGGGAAGTGACATCTGATCTAGGTCAGTGTGATAGGGTTTGCGGGATGAAAGACTCTCGGAAAAAGTTCGGCAGGAAATGGTGACGGCGGTGCGGCGCGGGCAAGGGCAACGCGCCGTGGC
>JACMMB010000226.1 GCA_014379305.1 Akkermansiaceae bacterium | reverse complement strand
GCGCCATCCCGATCCTCGGCGTCATCGTCTGCCTTCTCGGCGCGGTGGAGGCCACGGCCCATTGGTGGATGCACCCCGCTCCCGCCGGCATCAACCAGCCCGTGCTGGTTTATCGACCGGGAGGTGGGGAGCAGTTGGCAGTGGGCGGCGAGCAGTTGGCGGGGGGCGGAGAGCGGCCAACCGCAAACGGCCAACCGCCAACCGATAGCTCCTCCACCTCTTCCTCTTCTCCAGCCTCTTCCTCTGAACCATCAACCATCAACTCTCAACCCTCAACCTCTTCCCTCACTCCTCTTCCCGAAGTCTACAAACAAGCCGCTCCCATGCTGCGCTGCACGACCGGCCAGGTGTTCCACGCGCAGCTCGACGACGGCGTCGGACTCCACCTCGCCTTTTTCGAGTGGAACAATACCGATACCGGCAGCGTCCTCGAAGCCTTCCGCCACATGCCGGAAGCCTGCATGGGTTCCATCGGCATGAAGCTCGTCTCCAGGGAAAAGTCCATCCGCTATCCCATCGGCAGCGAAACCCTCGTTTTCGACCACACCATCTTCCGCGAACCCGGCAAGGGTGGGGGAGTCGCCGCCGCACTCGGCCCGCAAGTCCATGCCTTTCGCGCCGTGTGGGTTGCCGATCTCTCAGCCGCCGACGCCCGCGAAGGAATCGGCGGCGACGAATTCGATCGCTTGCGCACCGTCCGCCTGAAGAGCGCCCTATCCCGCTTCAGCCCCTCCCATGCCCGGGTCATCCAAGGAGCCGTCCGCGGTGCCGCCAATGGTGAGGCTGCTTGGCAAGCCTTCGAATCCGCCATGCTCAAGGATTTGAAATTCCAATAAAGAGCGTGGAAGTCTCGTCCACCTGCCAATAGAAAGCAAAAGCCAAGCGTAATCCTTGTAGCGACGCGTCTTAAATCGCCGCTTCCCGCCGCCATGAACGATCCGGCCAGTATTCAATGTTTTTTCGAAATCGGGCAATCCACCGTCAGATGATCTGACTAAGCGATCTACCTATTCCTTACAATCCATATTATGTCTGCTCTAGAACGCATCGCTGAAAGACTGATGAATCGCCTGGGGCATTTCTTCGCACGGCGACACGATAGGCGAATCGACGAGAAACTTACAAGATATGCCAATACTCGAAAGGAAAACGTATTTCTTGTCCAAATTGGATCAAATGATGGCAAGACGAATGATCCATTTCACGACTGGATAGTACACTATGATTGGTCTGGCCTATTGGTCGAACCGGTGCCTTTCGTTTTCGAAAGACTTGTTCGCAATCACCATGGCCGGTCAAAAATCGTGCCAGTAAACGCAGCGATCTCGGACCGCGAAGAAACGAAAAAATTCTTCCATCTCCGTGCCTGCGAGTCGTCTGACATTCCATGGTGGTATGACCAAATTGGCTCCTTCGAAAAGAGCCAAGTGCTGAAATCGCAGAAAGACATTCCCGATTTGGCAGATCTGTTGACCTTTACCGAAGTCAAATGTCTGAGTCTGACAACGCTTTTCGAAACCCATCGAATTCCTAAAATTAATATCTTTCATACCGATTTGGAAGGGTATGACTTCGAAGTCTTAAAGCAACTTGACTTTGCGCTTTGGAGCCCAGACCTCATCCTTTTCGAACACAAGCATCTTGATTATGCCAACCGCAATGCGTGCGCGCATATGTTAAAGAATCAAGGGTATAAGCTTATTGAAGGATCTGCGGATACGCTCGCGATTAAGAATGGATGTTCTTCCTGAGTTCACCTCTCGCCAATTTTACTATTTCAAACTACCGGAACATACTCAAAGCATCTTCCATCACGGGTGGTGCCCAGGCAGCAACCCTTATCATTGGGATTGTGCGAACAAAGCTTGTGGCCGTTTTGCTAGGTTCGGGAGGCCTAGGCTTGATTGGACTTTATCAGTCGCTTGTTTCGCTCATTGACAGCATCACGAATCTCGGTCTCACATCAAGTGGCGTAAGGGAACTTGCTGCGGCGTGCGGTGCCGGAGATACAGACCGCGTTTCCACCATATCGTTGGTGTTGAAGCGGTCAGCGTGGATCATTGGTCTCGCTTCCTGGCTCTTGACCGCTCTGTTCGCAGTGCCGATCGCCCTCTGGACTTTCCAATCTTCGACGCAATATCTCGAAATCGCTGCGTTGGGAGGGGTTGTCTTACTAACTGGACTAACCGCCACACGGAATTCTCTCCTTCAGGCAAACCAGCTTCTTCGCAAGCTAGCACTGTGCGGAATTTATTCAGCTCTCCTTGGGGCAGGCTTTAGTATCCTTCTCTACTGGAATTATGGTAAGAATGGGATAGTCGCCTCGCTCTTCGGTTCTGGACTAATAGCCTTTGGTTGCTCGGTTTACTTTTCGAAAGGGCTCGCTCCTTGCCGCTCTTCGCTTAATTGGAAAACTTTCCTCACGGAGGTGAGGAAACTTGCGTCAATCGGAATCGCCTTCATGCTTGGCGGTATTTTGATGGCAATAGTGGCGGTTGTCACCCGCGGAATGATCATCCGGGAGTTGGGGGTTGCGGCAAACGGGCTCTACCAAGCTGCCTTTGCATTGGCCAGCATGTTTGGTGCATTCGTTCTCAACGCAATGGTGATCGATTACTTCCCTCGACTGTCATCCGTTTCTGGAGACAATAGGGCAGTCAACTGCCTGGTGAACCATCAGACTGAGATCGGAGTGCTGCTGGCTCTGCCGGGCTTAATTGCAACGCTCGCCTTCGCGCCACTTATCTTGCAGGTGTTTTATACTGCCGAGTTTTTGCCGGCATCTCGACTGTTGGTTGGACTTTTTGTGGGATGTTTCGCCCAAGTGGTCGGGTGGCCACTCGGTTTCGTGGGAAGAGCCAAAGGCGAGGCTCTCTGGGTAATTGGTAGCGAATGTAGCCTGATTCTGTTTCATCTTGCGATGACGCTTGTGCTTTTACCCCTATTTGGACTCTTCGGAGTCGCTCTTGCGTTTGCGAGTTTCTACTTCGCATATGTATTTGTAATGTGGGGAGTTGCTCGACGCCTTAGTGGTTTCCAATGGTCACGAGCAGCACTTCGCATAGTTGGATTCGCCAGCGTACTCGCTATCACTACAGTTTTGGCAAGTGAAATACTAGAGGTTGTTCCCGCTCGAATATGTGGTGTAATGCTTACCTGTGTTGCTTGTCTGTTCAGCGCGAGGGGCATTGCTCTCCGCTTGGGGGCCGATCACCGATTGGTACGTCGTCTTTCGATGCTTCCCGGTTGGCGTCTCCTTCGGTGCAAACATCCTTAATTATTATATTGTATTTGACATTCATTCCCTAGAACACGCCTAAAAATGTTAGAAAAGTTCCTCGAAGTGCGACCTCGTCTTGATAGTGCTCTATCAGCGATTGATAAGAATCGCCTGAAGCTGCTAGTAATTGCATTGGAAAGGTATTTTCCCTGCTTTGGCGAAAGACAGGTTTCCTTCTTGGAAGTGCCTGTCGGTCCGTGGTCGTCACCTATTGCAGATGTTACGATGCTTCTCAAGGTTCTTGTGTGCTCCCAGTCGCGGCGTGCAATGGAGGTGGGAAGCTATCGGGGCTATACTGCGCTCGCGATCGCAAGGCACTTGCCAGAGGACGGAGGCTCGTCACACTGGATGCCTACCCCGATCATGGAGAGGCATATTTAAATACGGAATATGCCGCAAAAATCGATCGCCGTGTGGGATATTTGACGCCTGATTTGCTAACGAACGATCCCTTGCAAAGTTATGATTTTATTTTTCTTGATGCCGGGCATCGCTATGCCGAGGTGAAGCATGATACCGAGCTGCTGCTGCCGTTGCTGTCGGAGGGTGGTTACTTTCTCTGGCACGACTACGCGAATTGGGGGCGCTTCAACAAACTCAACGGTGTTCCAGAATACCTCCATGAACTCAGCGAAGGTTCCGGACTCCCGATCGCACGGATCAGTGGCTCGGGAGTGGCCATCCATTGCCCGGCATGGGCTAGCTCCAAGCGGGCCGTATACCTTGCCGCGTTGGAAGATCAGAACGCGGCGTCGGCTAACGATCCGTGGTCGGTCGGTAGCGCGCGGGGGTGAAGAGGAAACTCAGCCAGAGTGTTCCTATGATCTGGTTATTCAGTGACTATCTTTCGCGGGCAGGTGGGATCGAGACCTACTTGCATGCACTTGGTACGAAGCTTGTCGCGGAGGGCATTCCATTTCGCATCGCCGTCAGTGAGATGGAACGTTGTCCGTTTCTGGACGAGTTTGAGGAAAAAGGGGTGCCGGTCTACCGCCAGGGACGTGTCCCTGGCGATCGATGGCGGATGAGGCAGCATGTATTGTGCAGTTGGCTGTTCCGTCGATTGAAGGCGGGTGACTGGGTGTATTGTGTCCGCCAGCCTCAGGAGCAGATTTACGAGCGCTTGGTGAAGGGAGTGCATCGGAAGGGGGCCAAATTGGCTGCGAGCTGGATGTTTACGCCAGATGCATTGAAGATTACTCCCAGGTTTCAAGACTCCTTCAACCGTGCGGTTGCAAAGACAGATGCCGTGATCTCAGTTTCCCAAGCGGGAGCGGGTATGTATCGTGAATGGTATGGTTACCTAGGCCCCGTCAAGGTTGTCCGGTATCATAACCTTCAACTGGTCGACGAATTTACACCTATTTCCCGGGAGAGACCTTGGCGGTTCGGATTCATCGGGCGCTTGGATGAAGCACAGAAAAACTTGATCGCGCTGATCGATGCGTTTGCGGAGGTCGCGGGAATTCGCGGGGATGTGACGCTGGAGATTCATGGCGATGGCCCTGATCGCGGGGTGCTTGAGGATCGCGCTCGATCCACGAAATGCCGGGATGCAATCCATTTTCACGGGCGCTACGATCATCGTTTCGAATTGCCGGAGATTCTCTCTAATCTCCACTGCGTGGTCTATACTTCGCGATTCGAGGGAGGGCCCTGTTTCTCCCTTCTCGAAGCCATGCAAGCCGGACGGTTTGTTTTGGCCAGTGCGGTGGGAGGGATCCCCGACTTATATGCCGAGCATCCCGAGGCAGGCTTGCTCGTACATTCATTTGACAAGACGGCGATTCGTGACGGTCTGGAGAAAGTTCTGGGACGTCTGGATCGTGGAGATATCTCTGTCGACGGGCCGAGGGCGCTGTATGAAAGCTCATACACCATGGAGCATGCTCACCGGGCATGGTGCGAAGCGCTTGAAATCGCCCGGACGGACTGAGTTCGATAATTTTAAATCGATGACGCAACGCCCGTTCCTTTTTCTGAGCTGCAACACCCCATGGGTGACAGCACTTGCCCGAGAGCTGGCGAAAACACGTAGAGTCTGTGCGGTGGGTAATGCTCCCATGGGAGCGCAGTCACTCGGCCCGAGGATTCCTGAAGACCAAGAGAGCTCCGGAAGTTTTGAATGGCATGAATGGATCCTTCCGCCCGGCTATGCCGGGCGGTTTTCCAAGGTGTTCGCACCACTATTGGCGAGGCGTGTCGGCCGCCTTACAAAAGCGTTGCGGCGCAGCACGGGGGAATGGCCCTGCGTGGTGGCTCCGTATCCATACAACGAGCCATGGCTGGCGTTGGTCCCTGAATGCCCGGTAATCTACTACAATCTGGATGATTATTCTCTCTACGAGCCTCACAAGGCCTCACGGGTTGCCGAACTCGAATCGAGGCTAGTTCATCGTTCGGAGAGAATTCTCTGCCTGGCCTTGACGCAGGTTGAACGCTTCCGGAGGCAGGTGACGGATCAGAAGAGAGTCCATCATTTTCCCCTCGGAGTGATGGACCGATTCATCCGGCCATTTGGGAATGACGATGTAGAGGTGCGGAGTGTGGTCTACATTGGGAACATGGAGGACCGGGTGGATTGGCGGTTTGTGGCGGAAGTGGCGTCCCGATGTCCGCAATTGAAATTCTATTTTGTCGGTGACGTGACGCCGGAGGCGACTCCGCCAGCGGAGTGGCAGCAAGAGCGGACCACCGCGCTTGCTATGCCCAACGTGATTGCCGTGGGCAGGGTGTCACAGGCAGATATCACCGCCTGGTCTTGGAAGGCCGGCGTGAACTGGATGCCCTATAAAGCAAGTCACCCCTTCAATATCGCCTGTTGTCCAACGAAAATTATGGACTACATGGCCAGCGGGCGTCCGATTTTGAGCACGTCTGTCCCGGAGTGTGCTCTCTATCCCGAATGGATTGCGATTTGTGATGACGCTGTGACCGCTGCCGAGTGGCTTCATGAACAGGTCGGAGCGGATTCTGATTCTATCAAAATAAATGGAAGAATTGAATTCGCCATGAAAAATACCTGGATTATCCGTGCTCAAGAACTTAATAATCTACTCTAGCGAAATTAGTATGAGAACTGTCATTGATCCATTTAAAATCAAATCCAAGCCGAAGTATCATCCTGGGAGGGTTTTTCAGAAACTCGGCTCCATGCTCAACGAGCATACTTCAAAAAAGGGATTTGAATCTTTTGCTCTTCCTGAGAGATCACTGCCAAAAAATGGTGAACGCGATTCTAAGATTTCGGATCAGGGATCTCAGGATACAGCAGTGACTGACACGCAAAGAGCAGTTCTTTTAGAGGCCCTCTTAATTACGGAGCCTCTTGATTTTCCAGTATGTGAGATCGGTGCATACCGTGGACACACTAGCCGTTTTTTGGCTTCGAGAACAAGGCGATCCTATTTAGCTGTAGATCCTTATATAGGCTATGGAGCTTGGAAAGAAGATATGGAAATTATGCTTGATGGAACCAAGGGCTTGAATAATTTCAAACATTTTCGGATGACTTCCGGAGAGGCATCCAAAGTAATAACTGGACTTGGATTTTGCTTCGTGGATGCGGTTCATGACTATGCCAATACCAAGTTCGATGGCTTTACTTATGGACAGAAGTTGGTTTCGGGAGGCGTGATTGCCTTTCATGATACGGACAATCCACAGTTTCCGGGCACAAGGCGGGCGGTATATGAGGTGGCAAATTCGGAAATTGGATTTGATCTCCTCTTCCATGTTGAAGATCTTGTTGTATTACGCAAGCGGTGATTTCGTTAAGCTCACAGCAAGGATAGATATCAACTCATGCGTCTTACATCTGTCATCGCCTCGTTATCATCAGGCGGAATTGGTCCAGTATGTCTCTATGCGGTTTTAGGCATGGCAAAGGTTACAGACTGGCAGCTAACCCTGTTGGCTATTCACGATCCAGTCAGTGATGAAATTGATCCTGAAAACGGGATTCGGAGGGTTGGCTTGGGATTGGACTCCGATTGCGCGCGTGCCTTTATCCGATGGTTAAACGAGAACCCGCAAGATGTCGTCATTACCAGTGATGTTTCACGTATCGAGTCGGCATTTCGGTTCATCCCCATCGACACCCGCCACATCGTGCAAATTCACGATTCGGGCCGGCGGTACCGAGAGGTGGCGGTGAGGAACGCCACTTGGATTGACGGCGTGATATGTGTGGGCAAGCACATCGAAGCCCCTTTACGACAAAGCCTTGATAATGTGGGGTTCAAGGGGCTGCTTCGGACCATTCACAATGGCGCGGATTTCCCGCAACTATCTGATCGGAAGTCGCATGCCGGCCCATTGCGGTTGCTCTTCATGGGGCGGCTGGAGGCCATGAAAGGGGTGTTCGATTTAGTGCCTTTGCTGCTCCAACTTAGACGTTTCGATATTCCCGTAACCCTCAATATCGTTGGAGGAGAGAATGCAGCATTACGCCGTCAGTTTGAACGGAAAGGCTTGGGAGACTTGGTCATTTGGAGCGGACGGGTGCCTCACTCACGTTGTTATGAGGTTGCATCAGCTTCAGATATTTTTCTAATGACTAGCCGCAAAGAATCATTTGGAATGGTCACGATCGAGGCGATGAGCATGGGTTGTGTTCCGATCGCCTATGATGTCCCATGCGGCAGCACCGAGATTATCGAACACGGGAAAAGCGGATTGCTGGTTCCAATGGGCAATATCGTGGGATGGGCTGAGCGGATCCGCGAACTTCATCTAGAGCGTGAGAGATTCGCCGAACTTTCCGCAGGTGCTATTGACCGTGCCCGCGGCGCATTCAGCGCAGAGGTGATGGTCGGAAATATGGTTGAATTTATCGGCGGAACGAGAATACATGCGGAGGAGAACCCAAGCAGTCGCCACGACGGACTGCCGCCAGCAAGTACAACTGCAGTGCCCACAAGCGGCTACCAGCGCTTACCTCTAGGATTACGTGACTGGATTCGCAAGGTGGTGTATTCAATCCCGCGGCTCTCACTCTGGTTGCTCAATCGGTAGGGATCAGGCAAATGGACACAACATCTTCGATTCAGGCTTTTAATGGCTTTTTACTAAGAAATTATTTTTTAGGGTAAATTAAATTCCAATGGGATGGAGAAAGCCAAAGAGGTTGGTCGCGTTGTGAGTGATGATTCCCAAGAGACGCGGCAACAATTGACCCCAAGGTTCTGGGTATTGGATTTGGTCAGAGTTCCAGCTCTGCTTGCGGTGATTGGGTTCCATTCGCTCCTTGCAACAAGGTCACAGAATCTAGCGAGTGATGGGTCTTTGGAACATGTTTTGTGGTTTCAATATGCAGGATCGTTCGGAGTTAGCATCTTCTTTTTTCTCAGTGGCTTTGGAACCCATTATGGGGTAATGCGGAAGGGGGGGGGGGGGGGCAATTGGAGTCGGTTTTTGGTGCGCCGCGTTAGTAAGCTTTAACCGATGTATTCCTGTGCCAAATTTTTGGCGATTTT
>JACMMB010000225.1 GCA_014379305.1 Akkermansiaceae bacterium | reverse complement strand
TGAATGCGGTGATGAAACGATTTACGGAAAGGGCGTTCCGCAGGCCGCTGCTCGAAGGGGAGCTGGAGCGATATCAATATTTCCTGAAATCGGCCCATGCGCAGGGGGAGAATGTTGATTATGCGATCCGGCAGGCCCTGGCGGCGGTGTTGGTTTCACCTGCGTTTTTGTTCCGGGAAGAACCGGCGATTGGAGGAAATCAAGGCGGCAGGGAATTGATCACGGAGCATGCGCTGGCAACCAGGCTTGCGTATTTCCTGTGGTCAACGATGCCTGACGAGAAGCTGCTGGATTTGGCAAATCGGGGCGCGCTGCGTGAAAATCTGCATGAGGAAATCAAAAGAATGGTCGCTTCGGAGCGATCCGGAGGGTTTGTAGAGAATTTCGTAGGTCAGTGGCTGCAATTGAGGAACATGGATCTGGTTGCGCCGAACCGGCGCGTTTACCCTGAGTTCAATGGGGAATTGGCAAATGACATGAGGTCGGAAACCGAAGCGCTGGTGAGGCAGGTGATCGCTGAAAATCTGCCGATCCACACGCTGCTCAGCGCGGATTACAGTTTCATCAACGAGCGGCTGGCGAAACACTATGGGATTGGCGGCGTGCAGGGTGAGGAGTTCCGCAGGGTTTCCCTAAGTGATACGCCGCGGAGAGGTTTGCTGGGACATGGGTCATTGCTGACTTTGACTTCCCACCCGTCAAGGACCTCACCGGTATTGAGAGGAAAGTATGTTTTGGAAAATATTCTCAACAGACCACCACCACCCGCGCCGCCCAATATACCTTCGCTCGACGACCGGAAAGAACATGGGGACTCCAAGAGTTTGCGTGAGGATCTTGAGCAACACAGGAAGGATCCGGCATGTGCTTCCTGTCATGCCCTGATGGACCCGATCGGGTTTGGTTTGGAAAACTTCGATGGGATCGGGAGATGGAGGGATGAGGATAGGGGCAAACCGATCAACGCCGCAGATAAAATGGTGACAGGACAGAAATTCACTACGGGGCAGGAGATGCGCGATATCATCATCAATGACTACCGTAAGGAATTCCACCGCGCGGTGGCGGTGAAGATGCTGACTTATGCGATGGGCCGCGGGGTGGAGTATTACGACCGTCCCGCGATCGATGGAATTGTTATGAAAGCGGAGCGCGCTGACGGACGTTTTATAGCCTGGATTACGGCGATTGCCGAGTCGGTGCCGTTCCAATACCGCAGGCGGTAATCAGCCATTTTTGCAAAGTGTAATGAACAAACGCAGGACATTTCTCAAAGGACTCGCAACGACCCTCGCTTTGCCGAGCTTGCAGAGCCTGGGAGCCAGCATGGCCAAGGCGGCGACACCGACGCGGATGGCATTCGTTTATATTCCCAACGGCGTGAATGTGGAACAGTGGTTTCCCAAAGGCAGTGAAAATGTCTCGGCTGGTCTGCGTTCGCTTGAGGGAGTGCGTGAGCATTATTCCGTTTTGAGAAATCTCAATCACGACAAGGCCAGTGGAAATGGCGACGGTGCGGGGGACCATGCCCGTGCGAACGCGACGTTTCTTACCGGTTGCCAGGCAAGGAAGACGGCGGGCTCGGATATCCAGGTCGGGCAATCGGTGGACCAGATTATCGCGCAGCAAATCGGTTTTCAAACGCGTATCCCTTCCTTGGAGCTTTCCACTGATCCACCGCGACTCTCGGGTAACTGCGATTCCGGCTATTCGTGCGCGTATCAGTTCAACCTTTCATGGCGCAGCGAAAGCACGCCGGCACCGGCAGAGCGCGATCCGCGTATGGTTTTTGAGAAACTCTTTGGCTCCGGTGACGAGAAGACGGACAAGTTACGGCGAGAGCGCCACAAGAGCATATTGGACTTCGTGATGGAGGATGCGAAGCGTTTCAATCAACGCCTCGATGCCAGTGACAAGGGGAAAATGGATGAATACCTGACAGCCGTGCGCGAGGTGGAATCGCGCATCGAAAACTCGGAAAAATTCAGGGTCGAAGTCCCCGAGTACCATCGACCGAACGGAGTGCCGGAGACCTATCAGGAACACATCAGAATGATGTATCAAATGATGATTCTCGGCTTTCAGACAGACGCGACGCGGGTCGCGACTTTTCTGCTGGCACATGATGGATCTACGCGGAGTTTTCCGGAGATCGGCGTTTCCAACGGGCATCATCAGATTTCCCATCACCAGCACAAAGCCGAGAATCTGGACCAGATCGCCAAAATCGATCAATTTTACGTTGAGCAGTTCGCGTGGTTCTTGGAAAAACTTCGCCAGACGCCTGATGGAAATGGAAATTTGTTGGATAGTTCCATGATTCTTTATGGAAGCGGTATCCGCGATGGTGACCGACACGACCATGCTGACCTGCCCTTGATCCTTGCAGGTCACGGCGGCGGACTGAAACAAGGGCGGGTGATACAGGCAGAGCACGGGACGCCGATGACCAACCTTTATCTATCGCTGATGGAGCGGATGGGCGCAAAAGCGGACCGGATCGGTGATTCAAACGGGAAGCTTGAGAAAATTTCCTGAGTTGATAGAAAACTTGCGCTTTTGTCCGGGTTCGTTCTGCTGTGGTGATGAATTCGGCAGGGAAGATTTACGCGCTGTTGGCAACTGCGCGGATTGCAAACGTTCCCAGCGTAGTGAGCAATCTGGGTGCGGGGGTTTTGTTAGGCTGCGCGCGTGATGGAAACAGTTTCACCTGGCCGTGGGCACTGACGGCAAGCGCGGTTCTTTTATATATTTCCGGGAATTTTTTCAATGATTGGGCGGATTTGGATTGGGATCGGGTGAACCGACCGGAACGGGCTTTGCCACAAGGGATGTTCGGGTCATCAGCGTATTTCGCGATTGGATTGGTGGGGACCTTGGCGGGCCTAGCGCTGGCCGCGCGTTATGGTTGGGCAGCAATGGTAGTGGCGCTCATATTGGCGGGATTCATCGCGTTCTATACGAAAATTCACAAGAAAACGGCTCTGTCAGTGGTGCCCATGGGGTTGTGTCGGGCGTGCCTGCCGATTTTGGGATATGTGGCGATGCGCGGAGGTTTTTCCGGGGCGGCGGCATTTCCGGCGTTTGCATTGTTGATGTATATCGTTGCTCTCTCATTGAGTGCGCGGTGGGAGTCAAAGGGCGATGTCCCGCGAGAAAAAAAGTGGCAGGCAAGGGGACTGCTGTTCGCTGGGGGATTGATTGCGGCAGCCCTCCCTTTGCTGATCAATCCCGTTCTTGGTTGGATTGGGTTGGTGCCGTTTGGTCTGTGGCTGATTCTATGCCTGACCAAATATCAGTCCCCGGTGTCGGATTTTGTATCCGCATTGCTGGCAGGTATTCCATTGGTAGATTGGGTCCTGACGCTTCCAATGGCGCTAATCTGGCTACAATTGCAGCGGGTTGAAACCAGTGACGCAATGTTCCTGACGGCGGTGCTTCTCCCTCCAGCTTGTTTCATGGTAGGTCGCGCTATCCAAAGATTGTCGCCTGCGACCTGATACGGGCTTGATGTTTGCAATGTTCCGCATTCCATTGCCCGAAGGATTTCTGATGAGCGGAATTAAGGAAAAACAAGTACGGCTATTGGAAAATCTGGATCTGTTCCAGGATTGGACCGAGCGGTATGAATATGTGATTGGCTTGGGAAAACAGCTCGAGCCGCTAGCAGACGAGGCGCGGAACGCGGATCATTTGATCAAGGGCTGTCAATCCCAGGTCTGGCTTGATGCGAAAATGGATGAGGGCAGGGTTTATTATTATGCAGATTCCGATTCGCTGATCACCAAGGGCATGATCGCGCTATTTATCGGCGTCTTGAATGGTGAAACGCCGGATGCGATCCTTACCGCGGACATGGGTTTTGTGGATCGCTCGGGACTGAAAGAGCATCTGGCGCCGACGCGGGCAAATGCCCTGAACTTGATGGCGATACAGATGAAACAGCGGGCGCTGGCATTCGCGCAGTGAATGTATTGCCGTTGACGTGCGTGTGAGGGAAAATAGAAGCTCCGGAAATGTTTATCGACCATATCAGGATTTTAGCCAAGGCAGGTGACGGAGGCGACGGCGTCGTCTCGTGGCGCCGGGAAAAGTTTGTGCCACGCGGCGGGCCCGACGGGGGCGACGGAGGAAATGGCGGAGAAGTGGTTTTAGTAGTGGATAATTCTACGGACACACTCCGGCAGTATCATTACGATCCGAAGTTGATTGCGGAGGACGGAAGACCTGGCGGACAGCATAAAAAAACCGGCAGAAGCGGCAAAAGAATCATCGGGAAAGTACCTCCGGGGACGGTGGTTTATCGCACCGACGCTGCGACGGTCCATGAAGCTGTGGATCTGGAGCGGAGTGAAGAGGGGATAGATATGGATCCGATCGCGGATCTAGTGGAGGAGGGTCAGACTCTGGTTTTATGCCAGGGAGGCATCGGGGGGCTTGGCAATTTCAAGTTCCGCACCGCGACGAATCAAACGCCCACCGAGCACACGCTTGGCACTCCTGGTGCGCAGGGAATCTTTTATCTGGAACTGCGTCGCATTGCCGATGCAGGCCTGGTGGGTTTCCCCAATGCCGGGAAATCCACTTTGTTGGGAAAACTTTCCGCAGCGAAGCCGAAGGTCGGTTCCTATCCTTTCACAACCCTGCAACCAATGATCGGCGTGGTGGAGTTCGATGGTTTCCGTCGTTGCACGGTTGCCGATATTCCGGGCTTGATCGAAGGGGCTCATGAAAATCGCGGACTCGGTCATGAATTTCTGAGGCACATCACACGTTGCCGTGTGTTGCTCTTCGTTTTGGACATGGCGGGCAGCGAAGGGCGCGATCCCTTGAGCGATCTGGAAATCCTGCGCAAAGAGATCAAGGAGTATGATGAGGAGCTTTCGAGATTTCCATGGAAAGTCGTGGCAAATAAAATGGACCTTGAGGGATCCGCGGAACATCTCGCGGCCTTCAAATTGCGATTTCCAAAAGTGGAGGTGATCGCAATCTCAGCGGAACAGGGGACGGGTCTCGATGATCTCAAACTGGTTCTTGATAACGAGGTTTCGCATCGCGCAAAACAATGAAGCGTAATGCCGTTTTTGTTTACGGAACACTGAGGAAGGGCGGCTCGAATCATTTCCGCATGGCTGGCTGTGAAGGGTTGGGTAGGGGAAAAATATTCGGAAAGATGTATCGGATAGATTGGTATCCGGCCTTGGTCTGCGGAGGAGGGTCCGGTGTCAGAGGTGAAGTCTATGAGGTGAGTGACGAGGATTTACGGGCATTGGATTTTTTCGAAGGAATCACCAAGGATGCGGCCGAACCGCGGGAATATCGCCGGGTGAAAACCACGGTGTATTTGGAGGGTGGAGGCTCGTTGCAGGCCTGGGTTTGGGAATGGATTGGTGATTTATCGGGGTCGCAGCCACTGGATGGTGAGGACTGGTTGCCATTTGAACCCAATCCAAGCTAAGCATCCGCCACTTTCATGACACAGGAAATCATACCGCCGGCAACCCTTCTTGAAGCCTATTCACAAGGCATTTTTCCGATGGCGGAGGAGGGGCGGATCGTCTGGTATTCGCCCCAGCTCAGAGGCATTATCCCGCTCGACGAGCGTTTTCACATTCCCTGCGGACTGCGGCGCAAGCTGAGAAAAAATCCTTTCGAGGTCCGCTTTAACACGTCTTTTCGAGAAGTAATGCTGGGATGCGCGGATCGAAATGAGACCTGGATTGATGAGGTGATCCTCGAGAGTTATTGTAAACTTCACGACCTCGGTCATGCGGTATCTGTGGAATGCTGGGACCAGGAAGGGCTGCAAGGCGGCTTGTACGGTGTGCTGATAGGCAAGGCATTTTTTGGCGAAAGTATGTTTTCCCGCAAGGACGACGCTTCAAAGATTGCACTGGTCGCCTTGGTGGATCGCCTCAGGAAAAATGAGTTCCATTTGCTGGATACACAGTGGATGACAGATCATCTCAGAAGCTTCGGTGGTATTGAGCTTTCGCGTGAAAGCTATTTGAAAATGATTCAAGATGCTGTCTCCAGTGTTTTTTAGTTAAAATTATTTTTAGTTAATTTGTTCCTTTTCAATAGATTAAGATTTTTCTTGCGAATAAAAATGAATTAGGCAAATTATTTAGTTGGCTTTTCCTTAGAAATAGCGCAGTTAACAGCGTGTCAGCGATTATCGCTGATGCATCACCCCCCAACTCCCCCCAAATGAAAACGTTTATTGCCTTAGCGGCAGGTCTTGTCGTCGCTTCATCACTCCCATTGATGGGACAATCAATCACTTGGAACCTAGGCGGTTCCGGTGGCGGTGGCACAACCGGTAACACCAGAACATTCACTCAAAGTGGTGTGAAAGTTACCGCCAAAGCCTGGTCCTATACCTTTGGATCGTCCAATTCGGCATTCGAAGCTGCAAAACTGGGTCAGTACGGTCCCGGACTTGGAGTTACCAATAACGAGGAAGACGGATCAAGTCCATTCCACCAAGTGGATAATTCAGGTCAAAACGATTATATTCTTTTCGTTTTCGATACTCTCGTAGATGTCGGCAGTCTGCAAATCCAGCCGTCACCCGGTCCTTACGACCGCGATGTTACTTACTGGGTTGGAAATATCTCCAACAGCAACCTAAACAGCGTTACTTACTCCGGGTTGGCTTCATTGGGCTTTATGTCCGAGCAAACCGATCTTAGCACCTCCAGTTCATCTTCGAGGATTGTTGCGATCAATTCCCCGGCCGGAGTCAATGCCATCCTGTTTGGAACCAAACGTGGTGTGGTATCCGGCGCCGAAGTGGATGCCTTCAAAGTAGGCACAATCTCGGCAACCGTGGTACCGGAACCTTCCGCAGCTATATTATCCATAGTCGGAGCCCTCGGCTTCTGCGTAAGACGCCGGCGTTGAGTTGGTTTCCCAGTATTTCATGAAATTGTTTCCCGCGCCTGAAAAGGCGCGGGTTTTTTATTTAAGGGGCGATGAATGCGAACCCGTTCTTGATTCATTAAGTTTTCCTAAGTATTGTCTTCCTTGCACCTCGGCATGAGTTATCGGAAGCAAAAAAGCCCCGCAAGATCTCCC
>JACMMB010000224.1 GCA_014379305.1 Akkermansiaceae bacterium | reverse complement strand
GGCGGAAGCGTGCTTTGTGGTCTTGGATAGCAATGATGCTTCGACTGCCAAGAGAATCGGCGCCCTTCGCGGCCTAATGCGAATTCACGAACCGAAGGCCGTTAACGGACTGGTCGAACGGCTTGCGAAAGCCACTGATCCAGCCAAGCACCTCGAGCTGTTCTCGTCCCTCTGCCGCCTTTATTTCCTTGAAGGCGAATGGAAAGGGGATTCGTGGGGAACCCGGCCGGATACGCGTGGTCCATACTATCAGCCCGAGACATGGAGCGAGTCTTCGAAGATCGCAGTCGTGTTGAAAGATCAATTGGCGAAGGCAAGTCCATCGGAGGCGCCGGCCTTGATCCGCGAAATGTCACGCAACCGGATCCAATTCAATGAGGCCTTGGAGCGTCTCACGGGTTTGGTGAAGGAAAATTCCGCGCTGCTTCCTGATCTCATCACCCAGCTTGCCGCTGTTGAAACCTTGCCCGCCGATGGTATTTCATGGCTTCTAACAGCCCTGCGCGGTGACTGGCCTCCGGCGACCCTTTCATTGGCGGTTGCGACTTTGGCGAAGACCGATTCGAAAGAAGCTTGTCTGGCATCGATTGACGCATTGGAGAAGCTCGCCACCACGAAGGATGCCGGCAATGCCGCCGATGGCGCGAAGACCGCCTTTCTAACAGCTCCGAAATTGGAGAACCACCATGCCTTGCTGGAGGAGCGTGCCGCTGCGATGAACGGACCCTCCGCGCGCTGGGCGGATGCCGGCTTGCTGGCCTTGGCCGAACGCAAGGACGGCAGCCCCGAAGCTAAATCGCTTTCACGCAAGGCTTTGGAAAGCGGTTGGCCGGATGCAAAGCGTTGCGTGCAGATCATGGAGGCGATCCGCATCACGGGCTCGCATTTATTCGATGACCAAGTGGCCGCGGCGATGGAAAGCAGCGATGCCGCCGTGGCCGACGCTGCGAAAAAGACGGCCGATTCCTTGAAACTTGAAAAGAAGGGCGAGGACAAAACTCCCTTGGTTGGATCGATGACCCCGGAGCAAGCGATCGAGGAAGTGATGAAAACCAAAGGCAGCGCCGAGTTGGGCGCACAAATGTTCACCAAGCAGGGCTGCATGGCCTGCCACGCCGTGCACGCGGATGAAGTCCAGAAGGGTCCCTATCTCGGGACCATTGCCCAGACTTACAAACGCTCGGACCTCGCGGCCAACATCCTCGATCCGGGCAAGACCATCGCGCAGGGTTTTGCGAGTGAAATGATCACTCTTCATGACGGCAGCGCGCAAATGGTTTTCGTCACTCTGGAAAGTGCGGACCTGGTGAAAGCCCGCAACATCGCGGGTCAGGAATTCACCTGGAAAACCGCGGACATCGCCACACGCGCGAAACTCCCCACATCGATGATGCCTCCCGGTCTGGCCAACAACATGACCATCCGGCAATTCGCCAGTCTGTTGGACTACCTCGAATCGCTTTCGAAGAAATAGGCGGCCGGTAACATTTGTCGAGGCTCGGAGCGCAGTGGAGTGGTCTCCACCATCCTGTTAGCGGGTTAGACCATTTGCCAAAATTCTTTGCCGTAATTTTTGGATCCAAGAGATCGAACAGGAGGAAGCAGAGGCAACGGAGGAAGAGAGTCTTGTTCTCCGCTTCCTCCGTTACCTCCTGTTCCAGATTTTCACCGACCTTGTCGGAAAGTTTCGGAAATTATTTTTGGCAACCGGGTTAGTGTTTTTTGCTGACTATCTGAAATCGACCTCCCAGCGTCATGGCACCAATCGCATCGTTGTAGAGGCCGATTTTATCCGCCGAGTATTCAAACTCAATCGATACGACATCCCTATCGGTATACCACCTTCTGATATAGAATTCGTCCCCATTTGAATTGGTGCCACTTATCGCATACCAATCTTTCCAATTCGACTCATTCGAAGGGCCAAGGTAGTTTACGGTGGCGCCTTCTTTTTTGAGATTTTGAAGTTCATCTTCCCTACCCAGGCGTGGATTGTTATGAGATGGCACCCGGGAAACCGAGACGACAACTTCCTCTTTCCGGTCCCTTGAACGAAGGGGAATCCGCCCCTCACTCTCGTGGGTGGTATCGACCATGAGGGCGGCTTGAGGGTAGGGGAATCGGACGCCAAGCGACTCACTGTAATACCAGACATAATCCAAAGCAGGATTCAACCCATCCAGCGAAGCGGAAGCCGATGGGCGGGAAGCCACATATGCCCCTATCGAACCCAATATGAGGACAAGCACGAAAGCGATCAGCACTTTCTTCTGTCGTTTTAGTTTGCGCAAGCTGTGGGCTTGATTCGGCGCTGGACGGCTCTCAACCGCAGCTAGAATAGCTGGAAACTCACTCTCCAAATCTGTGGCACATACCGCATGCAAATGGCCAAAACCCATCGGGGGTTCCGACACGTCCATTGTAACAGGAATGAGTTTTTGGTCATGGTTCGCCCTTTGGGCTTCATCGATGACGAATGTGGACTTAACGGAATGACTCGTCCAAAGAACAATAACTTTGTCAGCGGCCTTCAGTTGCACCGCAATTTCCTGCCGGTAGTCAGTGCCAGCATGTATCTCCTGATCCCACCATACGATGTGGCCACAGGACACAAGAAAGTCGGCGAGCTTCTTTGCGTGCTTCTTGTCCTCCCGTGAGTAGCTTATGAAGATTCTTCTGGGCGCTGGGGACTGGGTCGTCATGTAGGTAGTGCACCGACTATTGTGTTCACATTAGGTTAGCGGATTGGATGTCACTGACCCAAGTTCTGCAAAATCCTGGTCTTCGCTGCGGCATACTCGGTATCCGAAAGTAATCCATCTCGCTTCAGTGCCTCAAGTCTCCGCAACTGCTCGTCGAAAGGCATTTCGGAGGACTGCCCCGACAAATCAATTCCAGCCTCATCAAGAGTGTCTTTCAGCATGCCTCCAGACATCCGGGACCACGGCTCCAAATCCCTGCGTGCTTCCTGTGGATCGAGTTTCAGTCCACTGCCAGCGACTCCTGACCTGCCGACCCGCATGATAAACTGTCCAATGGCCATGCAAATCATACCTCCGAAGGCCCGCATCATGCCAGACTTCGATCTGCCTTCGAAATCTGTAAAATCGCCAAAGTGAGAAATGAAGCTGACAAAGGTGGACAGAAACAGCAGCAGTCCGACAATTGTGAGAATCATCCCGAAGGTGTATGCGCCTTGGCGCTCAGGAGAAATGTTTCGCTGGGGCATGGTAAAATAGCGCGCGGAGTTGGGCGACCGTTTGAAGTGCGCCTACCGGCGCGATTGAAAGGAAAATGAAATGAAGTTGAAATGCTTATGGCCGGTTGGCGCGTCACGACTCTACTCTTATATTTATTGCGTCTTGAGGATTTCCAAGATCTTGATGCCGAATGTAACGACAAATAGAGTGCTCAACCAAATCGCAAAAAGGCCTAACCCGAAAACATTTTTGAAGGCTCCGACAAGACCTCGGCTTCGTAGAAAATACCACGGAACTCCGATCACAGAGATAATTATCAGTGCAAATCTTAGGAGGCCGGAAATTCGCACTGCTCGTCCTTCAGCGTCGAGGGAGCACCATCCCAACAAAATAAAATTCAGTATAAACCCCATGAATGCATTCAGGTAATCCTGAGACTGATGCACCGCTTTACCGATGGTGGGAATAAATGCTTGAGTGATTCCACACACAATCAGGGCAACAATGAATGTCCTCTTGTTCTTCCACCAAACCGTCGACACTCGGGTATCTCCTGGTTGATTAGTCCCAGAGTCCGGTTCCTTATCGGGTGGTGTGTAAGGATTCATATTTTGCAGCTTGTTGATGGACCGCTTTTAGCGGAGTCCATGCTGGCGGGCAAGCTGGGAGAATGGAAGCCTGTGATGATGCGGTGATTTCTGTCGTCCCTTGGGGGACTTCATGAAATTCGTGGCGAGGACCCAGGGCGTTGCCCTGGGGGGACAGATTGAAAAATTTGTTAGCCCTAAAGGGGCGGACCAACGCGGTGGGTCATCGATTGGGTCGCTCCTACAGAGCTCTGGATATTGTTACGCGCGCATACCCAAGGCGTTCCGCTGGGTTGGTTTGGTCCGCACCGTTGGTGCTGGGGAAAACCGATTCCTTAAAGGCATTGATCTTTAGTCCGCCTGTTGAAAATGACCGCGAAGCGGGAGAATCCTGCAGATTTTTGATTTTTAAAACACGCTCTCAGCGCGACTGCTCAAGAACTTGAAACGCATCCCCGGCGCCGTGGTCCTCCAAAAGAGCGCAAACGCCGGCGATTTCGTTTTGCAAACCATCTGTTAGAAAATCCTTCAACGACATCAACCGCTGCGTCGTGACCCACGGCCCGCTCCAGGTTTGCAGGTCGGTGAAGTTCACATCCGCCGTCAAATCCTGGCGGCCGGCGTTCTGATAGATTTCAAGGCCAGTCAGCACCTGCTGCATCAGATAACCGCGGATGCTGCCGTTGCGTTGGCGCTGATACAGCTTTTCAGAAGTCGCTCCATAGTCGATGGTCAGCATCCGCCCGGCTTGCCAATGCGGCAACCATTCTGTTAGATAGCGTCGGTAGGAATCATGGACTTCGATTCGCTGGCCGTTGGCATGCGCTTCGCGAAAACCCGATGAGGGGGGCAAATCCGCAACCGGAATCAGTGATTCAACAGCAAAGCCGTCCGCGTCGCGACAAACAGCGATCTCCCGCCAGCCGGTTTCAGTTTTCTCGAATCGCTTCACCGGAAAGGCATCGACCAATTCGTTGGAAAAAATGACGGCCCGGCCCTTGCAAGCGGTTAGAGCATCCGTCATGCCGCGATGCCAGCAGGCCTGCTTTCCCAAAAGCTTTTGCTGGCGCTCCGCCAAAGGTTGCGACGTCTCCACAAGATGCAGCCCCAAGCGCAGCCGGACAGACCAGGGCAGTAATTTGAGAACAGCCGCCACCAGTGTCCCTTCACCCGGACCGATTTCGATCAAATCCCTGGTGCCGCTTTCACGCAGCGCCCGAGCGACCCAGGCGGCGATCGCGCGGGCCGGCGCCTCCGACAACATCGGCGCCGTCGTGAAATCCCCGCGACGGCCAACGCCGGTAATACGCCGCGCATAGTAGCCCGTCTCCGGATCGTACAGCGCCTGGGCCATGAACTTGTTGAAAGGGACGGGAGTTGATGAAGGCCAATCAAGCATTCCCAAGGCGTGGTTAAAGCAGTCGCGAATCGAACGAGAAAGGCTCGGGCTTGCCGATGACGATCTTCTTGAAGCGGGGGTGTGCAGGGTTGAGCAGGTAATTCGCTTCGCCGGAGATGGTGACGCTGGGCAGTTCCAGCACGGCGGAGCGCGATTCCTTTACCCAGTCATCGCCGATCGACTTGGTGGACGGCGATGGTGGTTCCCCGGTCCAGTCTGCGGGCAGGCCGGTGAATTTTTCCACGAGCGACTCATCGAATTCGATCGGGATCGCGACATATTTGAAACTGACGTAGGGATTCAAATGAACCAAGGATTCGAGCGCTGCGAGCGACTTTGTGCCGCTACAGTAAACTACACTGGTGCCCGCCGAGTTCCAGCGGCCGCCGAATATACGGGCTCCCTCTCCATTGAAAGCCGTCGCGGCGTGCTTCTCCTTCACGATGCGCCAAGCCTTTCTCATCACGAATAAACTCCGTATTCGATGCGGCCAAGGAGGTCTTCAACTTCACGGGAGCCGATTTCAGTTTCGGCGTAATCCAAAGGGATGGCCCCTCCAAGCCCGACTTGGGGGGAGCCAAGCCATTTGCGGGCGCTCACCAGGGACTCGAGCACGTCCACCGCTTTGCCAGTCAATCTTGCATAGCGCAGCACACGGTCCGATTGCGCTGGATCCAATCTTCCGGCTGTTTTGCGCCGATGCAGCGTCGCCTTGGAAATTCCAAGCATCGGAACAAGCTTTTCCATGGAAAGGTCGAGACTGCTGCGGAGGTCCTCCAGTTCCTCAACCGGCAGCCCCGCCATGAGAGCCTTGATCAGCCGGGAGGGCGCGGCATCCCGGGCGCTTGCGCCAGACCGCCCCAGCACCAAATAACGCACGACCCAGCCCTTTTTCTTTGGAGTTGCCGCAGCCTTCTTCTTGCCCGCCGCTGATGCGGATGAACCTTTGCGGGGAGCCGGTTTTGGCAGCAGATTTTCCATTTGCGAAAAACAATAGTCTCATTTGGAACGGCGGTCAATGGCGTCTTTTGTTGTCTCTCACCCATTAACCAATAACTATTAACTAGTCACCTCATTCCAAACCGCTTGCCACGCTTCGAATTCGGCGGGCCGTACCCGGTAGCGGGCGAAGTTGCCTTCATGAATGCCATCGAGAGTCTCTTCGGCGGCGGCGATGAAGCGCTTGCGGTCGTTTTCGATCACGGCTTCATCGGCCCATCGGCGCAATCGCGCGATCGCCTCGGGACGGACACAGCGGGCGCGGATCAACTCAGCCACCTGCTCCGTGATGGCCTCGCGGTATTTCACGCGGAAGGGATCCGGGTCGCCAGCCCCACGGATGGCATTGTAGCGCTGGGTGGAACGTTCATAGGCATGCACGAAAACTTCGCGCAGGATGGTGATGTCGTTGTGTTCGAAAATGGCGAGCATGCCATCGAGGTAGTCGGCCTCCGAGACATCCACGAACGAGAGGGGGACGAGATTGCGTTGGAAGAGGGGAATGTTGGCAGCCAGCCGGGCCACCCGCATGTTTCCATCCAAAAAGGGCTGGAGATAGGGCAACTGCACCATCACGAAGAAGGCCTGCTCGAAGGGGTCCTGGATTTCCGCCGCCGTGGCAAGAATCTGGTCGAAGTACATCTCGATCAGCTCCGGAACCGCGGGAGGCAGGTAGGTCGATTTGGCAATCCCCAGGGGAGCTTGGCGCAATGCGCCTTCCGCCGCCGGATCGCGGAGTTGGTCGGCGGTCAGCAAGGCGTGGAGATTGAGGATGGTCCGGCGGTTGAAACCGGCTTCGGCGGAGGGCTCCATGAGAAACTCGATGGCAGCCTTGTGATTGAGGATCATCACTGCCTCGTTGGATAATGGAGTGTTTCCATTGCCTGTTTGAAACAATTGTTCTGTTTCCGGAAGCGGGCAGGCAAAGCCGTCTAGGCGACTTGAATTCCAGGCCAGGTCCATGAGCAATCGTTGGCTGGTCATCCCTGTCAGGCTGCCGGCTACAAAGAGTTTCCGGCGCGTGAATTCGGGCAGGTAGGAGCTCTGGTTCGGCAGGTAGGTGCCAAAAAAACCGCGATGATATTCAACCGGCACCCGTTCCGAAAAGCGACGATGAATTCTTGTCCTCATGGATTTTGCCGATGCGGACAAATGGATACCCCGTGGCTTTGGCTTTGCCGGAGCCGGTCTCGCCGCGCCTACCTCCAAACGCGCTTTGCCGGAATCCGTCAGGCGATAAAGGGTCGATCGGCCTTTGCCCAACCGTTCCACCAGATCCGCCTCGCGCAGCCGGTTTAGGCGATTCAAGGCCGTCCGCCGTGGCAGGTTGGGCTCGAAGCAGTTCTCATAGTCGGGGGCTTCCATTTCCCCTTGCTGCCGGAACGGCTCTAGCCACAGCCATTTCATGCGGCCTATAATGGCAATATAATGGCAACTTGCAAATAAAATGGCAACAGAATAGCCAGATAATACAGAATTCTTGATAATATGGAAGATCGAAGCGGTTTGGCGGCCCGAGGCGCATCATGCGCTGGCTGCGAAAGGCCTTGCGCGGTTAAGTGACCTTGGCACTTTGAATGCAGGCAACTGCTCTGTTAGATTGCCATCTCGACTCGACAATGAATCCGTTTTGTTTCGCTAACCCAGCCCGACGAGGCGATGATCTTGGATTCCCTATATGCGAAATGGCTTCGTCAGGGTTGGGCATCCAACTCAAGCGGACTGGGGAATGACTAGCCGGCATCTATGAATGAACTGAACAAGCTTGCGAACCTGATCCAGAGGGAAAAGGGGTCAATCCTGGACCGGTGGCGTCTGCAGGTGCGTAATCTTCCCTCAGCCCGTGGCCTTGATAAAGACACCCTCAATGACCACATCCCGGATTTACTCGACGAACTGGCGGAAGCCCTTCGCGAAAAGTCGGATCAGACAATTCCCGAGGCCCTCGCAGAGAGCAGTCCCCCCATCCATGGGCGACAGCGTTTCAAAGACGCATTCGATATCGAGGAGGTGGTTGCAGAATATAATTTGCTGCGGGGCTGTATCCACTGTCTTGCGGACGACCATGAGCTGAATCTTCAAGGGCGGCCTCTTCACATTATCAACCGGGTCTTCGACCACGCGATCGGCCTTGCCTTGCAGACCTATGCCACCGAGCGCGCGCTGGAAGTGCAACGCCGGCGGGATGAATACCTCGCCTTCGTTGCCCACGACCTCAGGACGCCGTTGAGTGCCATTTCGTTGGCGGAAAGCGTCTTGAACATGACGCTTGAGGGAAAAACCAGTAGTCCGGAAACCACCAAAATCTTAGGTGCCTTGCGTCGCAATGTTCAGCATCTGGAGCAACTCGTCTGCTCCATTCTTCAGGAGCACGCCAATCTTGAGACTGAGGCAGGGATGAGATTGGTGTGCCGTGAGTTTGACTTGTGGGCGCTGATTGAGGCCCTTGTCCACGATCTTCATCCAGTGGCGGATACTGCCGGCACGCGACTTGTCAACGATGTTCCGGACGGTCTGCTCGCGTATGGCGATGCGGGATGTTTGAAGCGCCTTTTCCAAAACCTCATTGCCAATGCCATCAGATACACTCCGAGGGGCGAGGTGGTCATCGGGGCGAGCGAAACTCCCGGTGGAAACGTCATCGAGTTTTGGGTGAAGGACAATGGCGCGGGCATCCCGGAGGAGTTTATCGATCAAATTTTCGAGAAGGGTGAAACCGACCCCGACGGCAGCGAGGGACTGGGCTTGGGCCTGGCCATTGTAAAAACCATTACCGAGGCGCACGGCGGTACAATCCATGTTGAAAGCAAAGAGGGCACAGGCACCACATTCCGTTTTTCCCTGCCGACAATGGCAAGGCCAGCCGAACCATGAGGCAATGCTCATGTAATTTCGCTGCAACTCCCGGATGTCGCAGAATACCGTTCCGGGAGCAATATGCACGGAAAGCGGAACGCATAACCCGCGGCAGCGCGAACAAACGGAAAACAAAGGCCCGTGGGTAACTGACCCGCGCATACCTTCCCAAATGGTATGGGGATTGCAAAAGACGGTCAGCGAAGTCCCGGTTCCTTCGCTACCGCCGCAGTTGCTCTGTAGCAGCTCTTGCCGAACGGCAAAACATCTACATCGGCAAATGAACGAATCAGCAAATACAGAATTTCACCAAAGCGACGAACAATTCCGGCTCCTGGTGGAGAGTGTCCAGGACTACGCGATTTTCATGCTGGATCCCGAAGGCCATGTCATGTCCTGGAACACCGGCGCCCGCCGCATCAAGGGTTACGAACCCGCGGAAATCATGGGCCGGCATTTCAGCGTTTTCTACCCCGCCGAAGCTGTCGCCGATGGCATTCCCGGCCACATCCTGGCCCGTGCACTAAGCCACGGCCGGTCCGAGGATGACGGGTGGCGGGTTCGCAAGGATGGCTCGTTGTTCTGGGCGAACGTCATCGTAACGGCCCTGCGCGACAGCGGAGGGGAACTGCGCGGCTTCGCGAAAATAACCCGTGATCTAACAGACCAGCGGGAAAAGCTGGCCCTCAAGGAGCAAGGGCGGCGCAAGGATCTATTCCTCGCCACCCTCGCCCATGAATTGCGCAATCCGATCGCCCCGATGCTTCCCGCTCTGGAGATCATCATGAAGTCGCCCGATCGACCCGATCTGATCAAGAATATCGCCGCCACCCTGAGCCGGCAGGTGGAGCAGATGGTTCATTTGCTCGACGACCTGATGGACATGTCGCGTATTACCTCAGGGAAAATCGTCCTCAAGAAAGGCAGGGCCATCCTCTCGGAGATCATCGAAAGCGCCATCGAATCCACGGCACCATTATTCGCGGAAGCCGGACATGAGCTTACGGTTTCCATTCCTGCCGAACCCATTGAGCTCGAAGCGGATTCCTACAGGGTGTGC
>JACMMB010000223.1 GCA_014379305.1 Akkermansiaceae bacterium | reverse complement strand
CTATGTCTTCACCCGCAACGGGACGGCGTGGACCCAGCAGGCCTATCTGAAATCCAGCAACTACGGGGTGGATGACTACTTCGGCAGGTCCGTGGCGGTATCTGGTGGCACGGTGGTCATCGGGGCCTTGGGGGAGGCCAGCAACGCGACTGGGGTGAACGGCAATCAGGCGGACAGCGCTACCAATTCCGGCGCGGCCTACATATTCACTGGCCTAGGCCCTGCTGCGACAAGCTTCGTATCTTGGGCCGCCAACAATATTCCCGTTGGCCAGAACGCCGCCTTTGACGCCGACTGGAACCGCGACGGCATCCCCAACGGCGTGGCCTACCTCTTCGGCACCACGCGATTCAATACCACTGGCCGAGGCAGGTTCCCCGCTCCGCCCGCTATCCCCGCAGACGTGGACCTTCACCTAGAGCGCAGCACCACCCTTGTCAGCGGCTGGTCGCCTGTCGCGAGCTGGGTGAATTCCGCCGCCCCCACCTTCGCCAGCGGCGTCAGCATCGTGAACGGAGAAGTGCGTGATACCTTCGCCGGCCCAAGCGCCTACTACCGCTACCGCGTGGAGCTGCGGTGACGCGCCCGCGCCGAGGCCCACATCCTGAACCGGGGCCAGACCTCGCATTGTAACATTGCCTTATGAATGGGATCAGTGACCGTGATTGAAGCAAGTGATATCTGGGTGGGTTTAAACCAGCGCTTTATATCTGTGGAAGAAAAAGTAGTGGGCTCCCCCCTTTCCCGAATAAACAGCTACACTAAAAAAGGGAAGCGCCGATCATGCAGCGTGCCTGGTTAATCGCCCGCCTGATACGCGATTTCACTGTCCCGAGAGGCTCCCCTAGTTTGGTTGCGATCTCGGTCTGGGTCATCCCATCGTAAAATGCAAGCTGAAGGGCGATCCGCTGCCTTCTGGGCAATGACCTTAACACTTTAGCCATTGCAACCGCCCTTTCCGAAGCCATGAGGGCGGATCCCGGTGCTGGCGACTCGGAAACCTCCATGATATTGCCAGCCTCCTTCTCGGCCATGAGTTTTTGCCGTTTTCGCTTGCGAATGCCGTCGATAGCAACATTCCGGGTAATCCGAATCAGCCACGAGGACGCTTTGCCCAATAAGGGATTATAATGCCCGGCATGCTTCCAGATGGAAACGAAGGTGTCTTGAATCACATCCTTTGCCTCATTGTGGTCGCGGGTGATGCCAATCGCTATGCCGAACAATGATTGTGAAAAGCGGTCGTGTAATTGGGCAAAAGAATCCTCACATCCTTCGGAGATCCGCTGCAGCAGCTCTTCAGCAGTTGGTTCATTTGCCACAGTCCACATTAATCGGACACTTACACAGGCATTATCCGACCGCAAACGGTTTGGCTCCATAGCCCTATATAAACTTTGTGGAAAAGTTTATGTCATCCTGCCGGATCACTTTTTTTGTTTCCCTGATCTATCTTGTAAGGAAATTTCTTCAAGCGTCTGGGAAGCGATCGCCGCTTGGATTGGATCGAATCTCGGATTCAGGGCAAGTGCCTGATTCAGATACTCGCGCGCCCTGGCTTTATCCCCCAACTTATGGTGAATCATCCCCCGGTGATAATACATTGCCGGATCTTTTGTGTTCCACTTCATTGCCCGTTCGGTAAAGCGCCGGGCTTTCTTGTAGTCTCCGGTTTTATAGTAACACCAGGCCAGGGTATCCTCTACTTTGATGTTTTTGTAGGTCTCGTATGCCTTTTCCGCATCTTTGACCGCTTTTTCAAGATTCTGATCATGATCCGCAAAAAACATCGCCAGCTCCGCGCTTGCTTGTCCATCGGTGTGAATATGCCCATGGGCGGGATTTTCCGTTGCAGCGCCTTCATCCGCTGGACTGTGGAAAGCGATTAGCTTTTCAACAGCCTTATTCTCTTCTGTGGTATTTCCAGTCAATTTGTAGAGATCCACCAAAGCTGCGAGTGACTGGTGGTTGGGTGTGATTGCGACGGATTTTTCATAGAAAGCGATTGCCTCCGGATACTTTTCCTTCGCCGCTGATAACTTTCCCATCAAGCCCAGCACGCGCGGATTCTCAGGAGCCGCCTCCATGGCTTTCTTTGCCTGCATCTCTGCCGCAAGAATCGATCCCAGGTTGAATTGCATTGTCGCCAATTCCACGCGGCACCAGGCTGTGTTTTCCGGATATGGACCACCTGCGGCAATCGCCTTCTCCATCAGCAGCCCGGCTTGTGTGCTATCCCCGGTCTGCCAGAGCAAATAGGATGCCCGGCTGTAGGTTGAAAGGTCGCCGCGCAGATCGATGGCCGCCTGATAATGATCGTAAGCCTCGTCATAATCCCCGCGCTCCAGCGCGTAATCTCCCAATAGGGAATGGGCATCAACAAGTTCAGGATTGATGGCGAGCGCCTTTTCCGCCCATCCGCGTCCTTGCTCAAAAAGGTGCTCCGAGTTTTTTACCCAAGCCATGCCGAGCATTGCTTCAGTGGAGTCAGGCTTCAGACCAAGAGCTTTTTTGTAAGCGGCTTCAGCTTCGGAGAAATCATGCTCCAGCTTGTCCCGGGCCTCCTGCATCTTTGCATTCCCCACGGCAATCCATGATTCAGCATCGGGATCTGCGGATTTGTCAGCCGCCAGGTCAGCAATTTTGGCGGCTATTTCGTCATCTGCGGCAGGAGCGGAATCTGAACTCTGCAAATTTCCCAAAATGATGAGGAAAACGAATATCGAGAAAGGTATCTTCATGGGAATACGATACTTTTGAAAAAAAACAGGCGGCGGTAAAGCACCGTCGCCTGTTATAGGAACACTCAAAGCTTCTACTTAAGGAGCGGAAGCCGGGGCCTGACGCTGATTCGTTGTCGTCCCTGCATGAGGCGTGCCGAGGTAAGGAAAGACCTGGTTATAAGATTGGTCGTTCTCTTCCACATTATCACCGAGGACGGTAACTGTTGAATAACTCGGTCCGCTTGCAACCGCAGTCAAAGCGATGTCAATGACGTCATCACCCGGGCGGCGACCGTTCGGCCAGCCGCTTGAGATGGTGCGACCGGCTCCATTTACCACAACATCTCCACCGACAAAACCGTTCCGGCTGTGGCCGGGTTGATCCGGGAGTCGCACTGCGGGTGTGGTTGTATCGACGCGCAATACATCAGGAATAAAGACCAAACCGAGATCACCCCGTCCAGTGGTGACAAATTCGGTTCCGAATACAGCGTTGATCAGCACCGGCAACTCCGGAGTCACGGCATAGGTGTTATAGCTGGCGTCATTCATCGGGAAGGTGCGGTTGAATTTATCCTTATCCTTGAGAGCAACGAGAGCTTCATTGAACAGTGGATTGCCTAAACGATTTACCTGAATCCACTGACCCACATTGAGCGCTTCGGCATTGCTCCGGCGCAATGTAATCCTTTTACGGCTTACCGAAGCATAGACACCTACGCCTGTATTTTGCGCAGCACCACCATTGGCAATGCCATTGGCAATATTTGCAAAGGCAGCAGTGTAGGTTGACGGGGTCAACTCACTGAGTGGAATCTGAATGGCGAAAGTCAGCACATTGAAGCCTTTGAAGCCATCGATTCCGCCGCCCGCCTGACCAAGTCCTGCCGGGCTGTTACCTGCTATGATTCTGCCATCGAGAAGGTCGAAAATGCCGGGAATATCCGAATAAAATCCGTCCTCACGAGGGCCTGCAAATACCGCTTCACCTTCAGACCCGGCATTGAAGACCGCTTCCTCAGTATACTTGTCGAGACCGGCGAAGGTGGTGGCGCCGGAGATGGCGTTTCCGTCGGCGTCATTGTAATCCGGAGTCGTCTTAAGGCCAACGTTGGGTGGCGGAACTTTTAAACCGGTTGCGATTTGGGCTCCGTTTTTTTCCACGGAATAAGTCTGCGTGTAGTTTTGGCGAGCATCGCCGGTAACTTGGATATCGCCGATTTCAGTTCCACGACCGTAGGACAGAATCGTATTGGGATTTTTCAAACCCGGTGCGGTCAGGGGGTTGATGTCTGAAAATTTGAAGTCGTAACGGAGGTTTTCCGCTCCTGTCGAAGGATTGGTAATGTGGATGCTGTAAAGCGCGTCATCCGAAAATTTCTCGTAGATCGCACCATCTCCAGGTTCTGAAAACGGATGAATGCTTACCATCACGTTAAGGACTTTAACAGGTTGCGCGCCTGAATCGTATTTATTGCCAATGAACGCATACACATCGGTCAAGTTGGCCTGCGGATCCTGTTTTATCAGCGGCGCATCGCTGTGACTTGATGCGAAGATCGGCACTGTCGTCGCCAATGCCAGCGATAGGGTCGATAGACCAACCAATGAGTTGGGGAATCTTAATTTGTTTGATTTCGGTTTCATATTTATTCGTTGTGAGTTTGTTAATTAATGGCGGCGTCTTGAAATAGAGCCGAGGGTTATGGAACTTCCACAGTGGCTCCACCGCAACTATTCCATATCCAGCATCGACTCATATCTAAAGAAACGCATGGCGACTGAATCCGGATGCATTTTTCTTCGAATTTTTTTACGCCTTGTCCGGTTTGCAATCTGCGACTAGCTGCTCATTGACCATGAAATCCCTCCCTAAAATTCTTGCCCCGACCGTATTTCTCATTCTTGCCCTGGTCGCTTTCCTCATTATCTACAATCAACAAACAGAACGCCGCACCGCGCCGCGCCCACCATCTGATAACGCGCGGCTGACATCTTCCGATAGGGCGAAAGCCAATTTCGACTTGGAAAGCATTTCCAAATCGGATCCCACTATTGAGCAAGTGCTGGCAATGGGACCAGCTGATTGGGAATCAAAATTCGACTCCGGTTATGAAAAACTCGACCCCGAATTCAAACAGGAGGTGATCATGCTGGCTGGTGAGTTGCGGAACGCCATCGAAGCCGGCGACGATCCGGAAAGTGAGGAGCTTAAGAGCTACGCTGAAACCATTCTTATTCTTCTCAAAGAAAGAGAGAAGTCTCCCAACGAATGATTTCTGTGATTTATCTCAAACGAGGCGTGCGGCAAGGAGTTCGCGCTGGAAGATCAGTTCCTTGGGAAGGTGGTCATAGAGTTCGATGAAAAGTTCGCCTTGGGAGACGATTTCAGCACGCCATTCCGCGCGATCAAAACACATCACCTTTTTGAAGTCGTCTTCAGCGAAATTTTCAAGTCCCTCAACATTGAAGTTTTCGAAATCGGGAATCCAACCGATCTGGGTTTCGTGGCCGGCGGCTCCGCCTTGGCAGCGTTTAACAATCCACTCCAGCACCCGCATGTTCTCACCGAAGCCCGGCCACATGAATTTTCCTTCTTCGGTTTTGCGGAACCAGTTGACATGGAAAAAGCGTGGAAGGTGGGTGAGATAGCGCTGCATCTCAAGCCAATGCGAGAAATAGGCACCCATATTATAGCCAGCAAAAGGCAGCATCGCCATCGGGTCGCGGCGGACTTTGCCAATCGTTCCTGCGGCGGCAGCGGTCATTTCCGACCCCATCGTGGCACCCACATATACTCCGTGGCACCAGTTGAACGCTTGGTAAACGAGTGGCATTGTCCCGGCTCTGCGACCACCGAAGATAATTCCATCGATTGGAACGCCGTCCGGGTTCTGCCAATCGGGATCTATGGTCGGGCACTGGGAGGCGGGAGCGGTAAAGCGGGCATTCGCATGGGCGGCGGTGCGGCCGCAATCCGGAGTCCAATGCTGGCCAGTCCAGTCGATAAGATGCGCCGGTGCCTCCTTGGTAAGCCCTTCCCACCAGATATCGCCATCGTCGGTTAGCGCGACATTGGT
>JACMMB010000222.1 GCA_014379305.1 Akkermansiaceae bacterium | reverse complement strand
CCCCACCTTGCCCTCGTCCATGGCCATATCCGGGAATTGAAGCAGATGTTAGACCAGAAGTGTGCCCAAATTTACCGAAGTTTGGGGTTATAAGAATAAGTTTATGTAGAATCTGTTTGGATGTGCTGGGCCCGGTCCTCTACGCTTGGCTCATGGGATTATTTGATGCTTTAACCAACAATGCCTCCGAAATACCTGCGGCTCAGGCACAAGAGGAGCTTGGACCTCTCTTGATCGACGGTGAAACCGTGCGTAAAGCCTACCGTTTGGTGAGAGACCTGATTGCATTCACCTTGCCCGGGCCTTCCTTCCTCTCCAATACTTATGAAACGGGTACTCAATGAGAATCTATATCAATCCCCATTGTTTTCCCGAAAATGAATTTGCATGAAAAAGATTCTTGTTTTTGGAGCCTCAGGATACGCAAAAGTTGTGATAGACATCCTGGATAAATCCGGTGAATGGGAGATTTCCGGCATTATCGACGAACGTGGTGCCAGTGGTGCAGTCTCCTGGTTTGGATATCCTATTTTGGGCGCAGACGCTGATTTGCCGATAATCGTTGAGGAGAAGGAGGTGGAACATGGCATTATTGCTGTTGGGGATAACTTCCTTCGCAATAAAATTTATCTGAAGATTCTGTCCTTGTGCCCTCAATTCCAGTTGGGAACTGCGATTCACCCAAACGCAAGCATTGCCAAGGGAGCAGTGATTGCTGAAGGAACTGTGATCTCGGCAGGAGCAGTGGTCAACAGTGACTCGCGGATCGGTCGCTGCTGCATTGTGAATACAAGGGCCTCCTTGGATCACGATTCATCCATGGGTGATTTCTCGAGCCTCGCGCCTGGAGTAGCCATGGGGGGAAATGTTCACGTGGGGGCTTTCAGTGCCGTGTGTATTGGTGCGGTCGTGAAACACGGGATTGTTATCGGAGAACATTCTGTTGTCGGAGCGGGATCCATCGTGATGGGGGACATTCCCCCCTTGTCTGTATCTTACGGACAGCCGTGCCGTTTCGTGCGTTCACGAAAAAAGGGCGAGCCCTACCTGAAAAGTAATTCGTGATAGCCAGGTCCCCGGACAAAGGGTTGACTCTCCATTTCTTATGCAACAGACTTTGGCATCGCTGATATAACTACGGTATTCATGGCATCTACTCTGCACAAAATAGTCTCTCGTATTACTCGTCTTTTTGGCATTCGTTTCAGAGCGATTTTTAAGAGTAATCCGGATGCGGAAATCAAAAGCCTTTTGGTTGAGCATTCCCGGCAGATGGCAGACAACATGGAATTGCTCTGCCGACTGCAAACAGCATTGTGCGAGAAGATAGATCTCTTGACCAAAATTCAGTTAGAGAAATTAGATAACCTGTCGGTAGTTCAAAATACCCATTCAACCAAGTTGGACGAGATTGCCCAAAGGCGCTCTATGTTTCCTTTGGATGCGCAGCGGGCACTGGTGCGCACCTCCGTGGGCTACATGGTCTGCGACAGGTGCGACGCGTTTTTGCTGGGGCAGCTTGCTGAAACGGGCGACCTTGAGCACGGCTTACGACGATTCATCGAGCGATACCTTGGGGAAGGCATGACTTTTGTCGATGTCGGTGCCCATATCGGCATGCACGCCATAGCCGCGGCAAGGTGCGTGGGACGAAAGGGGAAAGTCCATGCCTTTGAAGCCACTCCAGCGACCGCGCAATTCCTAAAACACAACGTTGTGCAAAACGGCTTTGGATCTCAAATCACCGTGCATGCCAAATTTGTCGGCGCGGCTGCCGGTGAGACATCCTTTCATTTGTGTCCGATAAATGGGCACAACAGCAGGTATCCGCTCGCCCATGAGACGGCCAAGATTGAAGTTCAGGTGGTTGCTCTGGACGATGTTTTGAAGGACGTTCCTTTTGTCAACCTGATCAAAGTGGACGTGGAGGGGGCAGAGCTGGATGTATTTGCGGGGATGAGCGGACTTTTGCAAAGAAGCCCCGATGCGTGCGTGGTTGCGGAGTTTGCCCCCCTCCACCTCAATCGCTCGGGCACGTTGGTAAATCAATGGGAAGATTTTTGCAAAACACAGGGTTTCGAAGTCTTCATGGTTGAAGAGCCGAGGGGCACCTTGAAGAGTGTTTCCTTTTCCGAGTTGATGTGTCGTGAGACCGCCAATGTTCTCATGGCACGCGGAAATGCATTCAAAAAAACCATCTGAGTCTTTCTTGAACTCCTTCAAACATCGTATTCCGGTTGCGGCGCCTGTCCTGGCGGATAAGACCATGGCTATGGTTTCTGAGTGTATTGAGGGAACGTGGATTTCTTCGGCTGGAAAATACATCACAGCTTTTGAGCAGCGCTTTGCGGAATTCACGGGAAGCAAGCATGCGATTGCCTGCACCAATGGAACGGCGGCCTTGCATCTCGCTCTGATGGGCATGGATCTGCGGGAGGGCGATGAAGTCATCGTCCCGGCCTTGACTTACATCGCCACGGCCAATGCCGTGCGATATTGTGGAGCAACGCCGGTTTTTGCGGACTGCGATCCCCTCACGCTCACGTTGTGTCCGGACTCGGTTGAGAAAAACCTCACTCCCAGGACCAAGGGCATTATCCCGGTGCATCTTTATGGTCACCCGGTTGACATGGATCGGCTCAACCAAATGGCGCTTACACACGGACTGTGGGTGGTCGAGGATGCTGCGGAGGCCCACGGGGCAAAATACAGGAACCGCAAGGTCGGGAGTCTTGCGGACTGCGCCACGTTCAGTTTTTACGGAAACAAAATCATCTCTACTGGAGAAGGTGGAATGATCACTTGTGACAACGATTTGCTTGCCGCGAAACTAAGGTTGTATCGGGGGCAAGGCATGGACCCATACCGGAGGTATTGGCATCCCGTCGTCGGATTCAACTACCGCATGACCAATATTGTCGCGGCCATCGGGTTGGCCCAGATGGAGCGGGTGGAGACAGCCCTGGCCGCCCGGCAGAAGGTGGCGCACACTTACAACCGTTTGCTGGCCTCCGCTTCGGATCAGCTGCAGTTACCCCACGTCGCAGAGTGGGCGCATCATGTATTTTGGATGTACACGGTGATCCTTAAAGGAATCTCGGAAGATCGCCGGGACGCAATCATTCAGTACATGGATCACCGTGGCATCGAAACCCGGCCGTTTTTTTATCCGGTCAACTCCATGCCACCCTATCTTGGTCAAAAGGGTGAGGTGCCCGTTTCCGCGTCCCTTGCCGCTTCCGGGATATGTCTTCCCACCCATGAAAGGCTGACCGACGAGGACCAGACTTGGATAGGGGAAGTCCTCATTCAAGCCATTGAACATTCCCGCTGAAGTGATGAAAATTGCCATTTGTTCAACTATTGTGCCCTTCATTGACGGTGGAGGCAGGTTCATTGTGAAGTGGTTGGCGGCGACATTGCGTATGCGGGGACATCAGGTGGAGGAAATCTACCTGCCTTTCTCGGATCATCCCGACATTTTGATGGAGCAGATTATGGGATTGCGTCTGCTGGAGATTGGTTCCTCCGCTGACCGCCTGATCGCCCTTCGGCCTCCCTCGTATGTGCTTCCTCATGAAAACAAGGTTCTCTGGTTCATCCATCATATTCGAATTTTCTACGATTTGTGGGATCATGCCTACAACACCACGCCCAAGACACCTGCGATGCGATCTGTCCGGGCTGCGCTGATGGCCGTGGACAACAGAGCCCTCTGCGAATCACGCCAGGTATTCACCAACTCCCATGTCGTGGGCAATCGCCTACGTAAGTTCAACGGCATCGAGAGTCAAACCCTTTACCCTCCGATTTTTGAACCGGAACGGTTTGGCTTTAAATCCCTGGGCGATGAAATCCTCTACTTCTGCCGCGTTGAACATCACAAGCGGCAACATCTGGCCGTGGAGGCGATGAAACATGTTAAAACTCCCGTAAGGCTGCGCATTTGTGGATCTAGCATCGGGCGAAACTATCCTGACTCGTTGAAAAAAATGATTTCTGACAACAGGCTGGAATCGAAAGTGACGGCATCTTTTGAATGGATTTCCGAGGTCGAAAAAGCCGACGCCTTCTCCCACTGTCTAGCTGCGATCTACATCCCCTTGGACGAGGATTCTTACGGGTACACCTCGCTGGAGGCCAGTCACTCCAGCAAGGCGGTAATCACCACGCATGACTCCGGAGGGGTTCTGGAACTGGTTGAGCATGAGAATAACGGTCTTGTCTGTGAGCCAACCCCAGAGGCCCTCGCGGAATGCTTCGACCGTCTCTACGAAAACCGCAGGCTCGCCCGTGAACTGGGGTGCCGGGCGGAAGCCCGCGTGCGTGAATTGAACATCACCTGGGACCATGTGGTGGAGAGGCTTCTCTCATGAAAGTGATGGTTCTTAACAACATGGCTCCCTTTGTGAGGGGGGGCGCGGAGGTGCTTGCCGAAACCCTCACCGCAAAGCTCAATGCCACCAAGGGCGTCAGGGCGGAATTGGTTCGCATTCCCTTCACCTGGGATCCTCCCGAAAAGATTCTGGATTGTATCCTGAGCAGCCTTGCGATGCAGATTGATTATGTGGACCGTGTCATCGCGTTGAAGTTTCCGGCTTACTTGGTCCGGCACCCGCACAAGACACTCTGGCTGCTTCACCAATACCGCCAGTCCTATGACCTCAGGGGTACAAACGACACAAACCTTCCTGAAGATTCGCGTAGTGAAGAAATCCGTAATCACATCATTTCTGCCGACAACGCCTGCTTTGCTTCATGCCGTAAAATCTTTGTAAACTCGAGAGTGACCCAGTCCCGCTTGCGTCATCACAACGGTTTTGAATCGAAGATCCTTCTTCCTCCCCTCAGTTCCCCCGAAGATTTCTACTGCGCTGGTTACGGCGGTTACATCTTTGCCGGAGGACGCATAAATCTCATGAAACGACAGCATCTCCTTGTTGAAGCCATGATTCATCTGCCCGTTGGATGCAGGCTGATCGTGGCCGGACCACCAGAGAGCCATTCTGATGGAGAACGACTCGAACAGCTCATATCCAAACACGGACTTCAGGACCGCGTGACGTTGGAGCTTGGCTTTCTCCCCAGAGAACGACTTGCCTCGTATGTGAATGGGGCGCTGGCCTGCGCCTACCTGCCCGTAGATGAGGATTCGGCTGGCTATGTGACGATGGAGTCATTCCATGCAGCGAAGGCGGTAATGACCTGTCGGGATTCCGGAGGCGTTTTGGATCTGGTGACGGATGGCCAGACCGGGCTGGTGGTTGATCCCGATGCAGAATCGCTCTCGCACGCACTGTCAAAATTGGCTTCCAATCCCAGTCAAACCCGGCGCATGGGGGCGAACGCCCGAAAAGTCATTGAAACAATGTCCCTCGACTGGGCAACAACGGTTGATCGGCTACTCTCATGAAGATTCTTTGGGCGACGCCATGGAATGAGGATTCTGCCATTGCAAGCATGAGTGCCATCGTGGTGAATTTATTGAATCGATGGGGAGTGGTGGTGACGGTGGTGCGGACAGAGGATTTGCTTCAGGTTTCAGCAAAGCCTATCCAGACTTCACCTCTTTCCCGCCTACCTTTTCAAGTGGATGCCTTGGAGAGTTTTGATATCGCGGTGGTTCAATTTGGCGACCATTGGCCGTTCCATGCAAGAGCACTGGAGTTTTTGAACGCCGCTCCCTGCATCGCTGTGCTGCACGATGCCACCATGCTGAATTTCTTCCTCGGCAAAGCCCATTTCAGTGGTGGTCGGGTGGCCGTCCAGAAGCTCTGCGAAGAGGGGTTGAGAGTTTATGGCCCTGTTCCCAACGCCATCGAAGTGCCGACATCCGCCCATTACCGCTGGGCAGGGCCAGCGGCCGAACATTGGCCGTTTTTACATGGGATCGCTTCCAAGGCAGATGCACTTGTTGTTCATTCGAATCATTTGTTAACGGTTCTGCCCGACGCTTTCCGGGAAAAGATCCGGGTGCTGATGCTGCCGGCCTGCCCGACTCCGCACAAACGACCACCCCGGTCGAGGTT
>JACMMB010000221.1 GCA_014379305.1 Akkermansiaceae bacterium | reverse complement strand
TGGAAGCATTGATCTGATCGCCAGCACCGCAACGCTTGAGCACATACCTCCCGCAGACATCAGGAAAATCTTGGACGAATGCTATCGCGTCTGTCACTCCAAAAGCATTCTGAGCATGTCTATTGACTATAGCGATCACTATTCACATGGCAACATGGACATCACTCCATATAACTTTCTCAAATATACGGAACGCCAATGGAAATATCTTAATATGCCTCACTACTACGTGAACCGCCTGCGCCACTCGGATCACGTCAAGCTCATCGAAGAGGCCGGATTTGAGATTCTTGAACAAGCGCATATACCCCACCCTAGAAGAAAACAGTCCTTGGAAGGCATTCGCCTTGCTCCCGAGTTCCAGCAATACGCGGAAGAGGACTTGCTGGTAACCGCCGGGACTTTCACCTTACGCAAAAAACAAAGATAAAGTAAAATCTAAGTCCCTTCTTACCTGACCCACCCGGCTGAATTCCTACCAGGCATGGGACTACCCACTCGTGAAGATACTCATCATCTCGTTCACCTTCCCGCCAAACAAGGACGGAGTCTCCGAGGCAGCCTCAGCAATGGCGAAAGGTTTCTGCGACCGAGGCTGGGAGGTTTCGGTGCTTACCCGGCGCACGAATCCTCCTCGTAATCAAACGAACTGGAACGGCGCGAATATCACGGAATTCGAATACGGAGGGACTACGATAACCCCTGAAATCGTCCTGCAAAAACGCACAGAAAACTACGCGGAATTTCTAACCGGGGGCGCATGGGATGCAATCATATTACATGCCTACGAGGCGACCCTCCATCGCGCCATTCCGGTTCTTGATCAGATTAAAGCACGGAAAATTCTAGTGAGCCATGGCTACGCCGCACTCATCTGGGAGGGTAATCCCAGGTTTCCTTACGGCATCGGCAGTTGGCTCAGACGGGTATCCAGAAGTTTTAGAATGTTCTCGTGGCTCCATCGCTTTGATCGAGTCGTCTATCTTAGCGAAACGGCGGATTTCCACGGCTTTTACGATCATCTCATTGCCAAAACCATAGGCTACAAAGGCCGCCGCGTCATTCCCAACGGCATCGACCTGAACGAGCGGGGTAACAAGGATTCCGATTTCCGGGCACGGCATGGCATCCCATCGGATTCTTTCGTTTTTCTTTGCGTAGCCAATTATAGCCCGCGCAAAGATCAAGGCTACGGAGCCAGTGCCTTTCGCAAAGCCGCAATTCCGGGTTCCGTGCTCATTTTTATTGGCAGTGATTTTAACGAGCACTCAAAAAAATTCCAAGACGCGGACGCTTCGAATGTCGTCAATTCCCCACCTGGCAAAATCATCTGGCTCGAAAAGCAAGACCGCCGGGCCACCCTTGATGCGCTTGCCACCTGCAACGCTTTCCTGCTCTCCGCCTATCACGAGGCACAGCCGATTTCACTTCTCGAGGCCATGCGTGAGGGCAAGCCATGGGTCGCGCGTAATGCCGGTTGTATCGCATCCATGGAAGGCGGGCTCTGCGTGTATTCGGAACAGCAAATGGCGGAAGCGATGCAAGGTCTCACATCCGATCCCGGACTTTGCGAACGCCTCGGCAGCGAAGGGTCACATGCGGTTTCAGTTCGTTACAACCGTGATGCCTATGTCGATTCCTACTGCAAACTTTTGGAAGAACTCGTTGCGCCTGTCCCTGAATCTTAAACAATGCTCGCGAAATCAAACGCCTGAGGAAACCCAGGCTCTACCCCCCTTTGCGACCTCTGCGGTGTAAATCCCCTCGCTGCACCCCAACAGTATCAATTGTCGATTTCAAATCTTCAACATTCAAAGCCTTCCCTGACATGTCAAAATTTTTCCACCTGAACCCTTTTCTCGCATCCGCTTATTACGGCAGCCGTTGGCGTGTCAAACAGTGGCTCGGCATCAAAGTCAAACCCCACACCGATGTGCTTAGCGGTGGGATTGACTCCGCCGTAACCCGCTACCGTCGCATTTGTGAAACCCTTCTGACCAACATACCCGACCGCAACCTCCTTCAGGATGCCGTCGTGAGTGAAATCGGCTGCGGCGACTGCCTTGCCGCAGCCGATATGATGCTCGGACTCGGTGCCAGACACATCCATCTCGTTGAGTTCATTCCCATGGTTGTGAGCGAAGAGCACCGTCAAGCCCTTGCACCACTGGTCGCCGACTCCGCCCTGCCCAATCAGGGCAGTGTCCTGGCGGATGGAAACCCGCCACGCCTCAACGATTCACTTGTAACCTTCCACGAGGGTCTGCTGGAAAAAATCAAACTCCCACAACCAGTCGATTTCCTCTATTCCTTCGATGTCCTCGAACATGTCGAAGACCTTGATGGATTTTTCGCCTACTGCGGCGAGGTGATACGACCGGGTGGCACGATGATGCATAAATTCGACCTTAGCGGCCACGGCCGGTTCGAAGATCCCATGCCTCCCCTCGATTTTCAAACCATGCCGCGCTGGCTCTATGAACTCGGCTTCCCGAAGTACAATCGCGCCGTCGGAAACTTCGCCGATCAATTCCTAACCTCCATGGAAAAACATGGGTTCACCGATTTGAAAATTATCCCCATCCGTGTAGCTGAAGCAGCCTACCTTGATGAAATTTGGCCTCACCTTCGTAAGGAAGCCAGAACACGGAGCAAGGAAGTCTTGAAACTCCTTGATCTCATCGTCTTAGCCCGAAAGAGCTGACCAGGTTCCCCCGGCAATGATTAATTAAAATGAAGATCGTTCAGATCACCACCGACAATCGGGCGCACTTCAATGATTACGAAAAGGAGCGTCCCTATTTCGGTACAGCACCCGAGGGACTGCTTCAAGGATTCGAGCAGTCGGGCGATGCGGAGTTACACGTCATTTCAGTGTCCCGCAGAAAAATGAGTGCACCTGCTTTGCTCGCCCCGAACATCCACTTTCACCAGCCCATTCTGCCGTCTTGGGGCATGGGACGCTCATTTTTTGCAGGAGCGGTTTTAGCCATTAAAAATGTAATCCGGAACATCAAACCCGACATTGTCCACGGTCAGGGAACGGAACGGGAATGCGCCCTCGCCGCAGTTTTTTCCGGCTACCCCAACGTCCTGACTCTCCATGGAAACATGCGCGTCCACGCCAAGCTCGGCGAAAACAAAGGCAAGCCCTACTACCGCCTTGCCGCTTTTCTGGAAGGCATCGCACTACGCAAAACCGATGGTGTTGTCAGCATCTCCAGCTACACCGATGAGCTGGTAAAACCTCTCGCGAAGCGCACCTGGCTCTTGCCGAACGCCACCGACTCTCGCTATTTCCTCGCCAACCCACAACCGCAGAATCCATCTACAGCCCTCTTTGTCGGAGCCTTGGACGAACGCAAAAACCCCGTTGGTTTCATCAAAGCCTGCGGCAGCTTGTTTGAAAGTTCCGGCTGGAAACTACG
>JACMMB010000220.1 GCA_014379305.1 Akkermansiaceae bacterium | reverse complement strand
GGTCCGCATCCGCGGGGGCGATGGTGTATCCGCTGGCCAGTCCGGCTTGTTTCAGCGCGGTGATTTCCTCCGCCGTTTGTTGGAGCGGAAAGGCCCAGGCATTCCGAAAGAAAACTTCCGGCCAGCAGGCGGCGGCGCGGAAACTCTTGGCGCTGGTGTCGATCAAAGTCAGCCCGGCGGGCGCGGGCACGCCAAGTTGTTTCGCGACGATTAGGTAGAGTGGGAGCAGCTTGCCGTCCCAGTCGATGACCCGTTTCGCGCCGCTTTGAAACAGCGAGTCAAACAACAAAACACCGTCCATCCTCACCACGGTGACCTCGAAGGAGGCGAGCGCCCGCGCGATGCGCAGCGAGTGAGCGCCGCCGATGACGGTGCTGCCGTGGGGCGCGAAAAGCCCACCTTCCATGTGGGCCGAGGCCTGATAGGAATCGAACAGCACTCCCGCCTTGTCGCACATGGTAGCCAGCGTCATCGCCGCGAGATCCTTGTGCGGGGTGTCATGGCGGGTGACGAACAGTAGCAGCGGAGGCTTCACCAGATCGGCGGCCGATAGACAGGAATCGAGGGCGAAAAAGACGGCGAACAGACGGAGGAAATGACTCATGGTAACAATGAAATTGAAATGATAGAAACTCACTTGGCGGCGGGGCGGTAGCCGTGGTCCTCGGGTTTTTCCAACATGGATTTGAACTCTGCGAGATGCGAGTTGTAGATGGCGCGGGGCTGGCAGGATTTCTTTTTGCAAAGGGCGGCGGCGCGGCCCACCACCACGCCCATCATGCCGGTGCAGAGCATGGTGCGGACGGGGGCGAGAGCGACGTGGGTGACGCTGATATTCCGCCCGGCCATGAATAAGTTATTGATGTTTTTCGAGTAAAAACAACGGTAAGGGATGGGGTAGGGTTTGATCGGGAGATAGCGGCCGGGAAAGAGGGGTTTCCCGAGTGTATCCCACTGTGGATCATCGTAGGCGAGGGAGCGGAATTCCTTACCGGGCCAATGTTTGGTGTTATTCGGGTGGGGAAAATGGACATCAAAATACCAGGTGGCGGTGACGCAACCGTCGTCCTCGATTTGATTTTCCTCGATGTGCTGCTGCTTGACGAGGAAGTCTCCCATCAGGCGGAGATTCTCACGTTTCCCGACGATGTGGGCGAGCCACTTGATCTTGGAAGTGGCGTAGAAATCCTTACCAGGGCTAAGATTTTTCAAAAAGTTCCAGGTGCCATAGGCCGCGCGGAAGGCATGATCGCGGATGGCTTCGGCGTCTTTGATGTTGTCATCGTTGAAGCCGGTTTCCCAATTCCAGCCAGCGGAATAGGTGACGCCCGGACTTTCCTTTTGCGGGTATTTCGGCTTGCTGACCTCAAACATCGGTTCGGATTTGATCTCCAAAGCTCCCGAGCAAGGGGTAAAGGTGGAGGCCACGCCATCGTCCGCAGCATACCAATATTGGGAATTCCCCAACAGGAGTTTGTCCGCTTTTCCGGGGGCGAAGCTCTCCCCCGTCTCCTCCCGGCTCTCCCGCCCGAGGCGGTAGTCCGCTTTTACCAAAGTACCTAATACCGAGTCACCGGTGCAGTCCGCATAGTAGGAACTTGATAGAATCTGGCGCTTGCCGGTGATGATGTCTTGGACGATCACCGACTTGATAGAGTCTCCCCGCATCTCCGCGCCATTGAGGCGGGTGTTCAACATCAGGGTGATGTTCGGCTCGGACTTCACCACCGCGAGACGCTGCTCATCGGCTTTTTTTAGCTCATCCGAGTAGGCCCATGCCGGCTTGGCGAATTTCAGCTCGTGGATGACATCCGCATTGCGCGGGTATGGCGGATCTCCCATCGCGTGGATGGGATTGACGCGGACTTCCGAGCTGGCATTACCACCTAACACCGGGCGATCCTGAATGAGTGCCACTTTCAGCCCATGGCGAGCGGCGGCCACGGCAGCTCCTATGCCGGCGAATCCGCCACCGGCGACGATGAGATCAAATTCCCCACCATTTTCCGGCACTTGCGGGATGCCCAGCAGATGGCGGCGGAAAACTTCCAACTCGCCAGGTTTGTTAGGCGGGGTGAAATTTCCCCACGACGTCGGCACCAGCAGCACCGCGTCGCAACGCGCATCGAAGCCGGTGAGGTCGTGCAGCGCCACGGTGGTTTCCCCGTCCGCCTGGAGTTCCACTTTCCCGCCGTCCTGCCAATCCCACTCCGCACCCTTCGTGCCGAAGATCGGCTCCAGCGGCTTGCCAGCGATGACGACCCGGAATTTCCCCGGCTGGTGTGGCGCGGCCCAATCGCGGGTCCTGACCCACACCTGATAGACCCCGGCTTGCGGCACCTTCACCCCGGTCATCGCGTCCGCGCATGGAATGCCCAGTCCGTGGGCGAGGAGGTAGGGCGAACCCATTTGATCCATGTGCTGCGCGTCGACCAGCCAGCCGCCGACATGGGCAAACGCCTCTGCTTCCATCAAGATCGCTTTGTCCGCGCTGGCGGGTAGGCTCAAGGCATTCAGAACCCGCGTGCTGGTTGCGAGTGAGAGAAACGGCAGGCCGGTGATCGAGAGGAAGCGTCTGCGGGTGAACGAGGGTTTCATTGAATTTACAAGATTACGAAGATATCGAGCGACCACTTTTGAGTCACGCAAGCTCAGAGGCTGTCAGAAAAATAGTTTTCCAAAACACGTTCAAACCATTTCCAATCCGCGCATTGTGCCGGTGCTGGTGGCGAAGCGATCGGCGTCGATGCCCATGCGC
>JACMMB010000219.1 GCA_014379305.1 Akkermansiaceae bacterium | reverse complement strand
GGATTACCTTTTTCTCTGGAAATTTCCGGGTATCTAAGGAATGCCCAGACAGTCAGCTCAAACGAGAACGCGCCTGCGAATCATGAACTGACGACGGACGGCTACTATCTTTTTGAAAAGCAGGATGAAAAGGAGGCCGAGATGAATTTGGCAGGCTGCTATGCAATCGCGGTCTTTGAAGGCGGTGAGAAATCAGCGCCGTTCATACTTGCAGGAGCGAGCTTCCATCCGTTCACCGTGCGGGTGGACGACCGGCTGTTCACCGTGGATATGCGGAAGCGATTGTGGCCGATGGGATTTGCGGTCAAATTGGATAAATTCACGGCGGAGTTTCATCCGGGGACATCGAGGCCGGAGAAATTCGTGAGTGAGATCCGGAGGATGGAGAAAGGGCAGGAATCGGCAGTGACAATCCAGATGAACGAACCGATGAGGTATGAAGGGCTGACGTTTTTCCAAGCGAGCTACGGGCCGCCGGGAGCGGGGCCGGGCGACAAAATGTATTCCGTTTTTGAAATTGTTAAAAACCCGGCGGATAAATGGCCCGAGTACAGTCTCTATGCGGTGGCGTTGGGTATGCTCATTACTTTTGTAACCAAACTCGGCAGTCACCTCGGTGCGTCGTCAAGAAAGAGAAAAGCATGAATCGGCAGGAATCAAAATGGGGCAGGTGGATTGCGGGAATCATCGCGCTGGTAGCCATGTTTCTGGTAGCCCTTAACATGGTGATCGACAACATGCCCAAGGGGGAGGTGCAGAAGGTGAAGGACTATGTGCCGTGGGATAAGGAAACCATCAAAGTCGTGGAATCCCTGCCGCTGCTGGACGGGGGACGGGTCAAGCCGCTCTCCACCTATGCGGGATTCACCATGCTGAGCCTGCATGGTGCGCGGTCGATGAAGGTTGAAGGCAAAGGCGGCGAAATTTTCAAGCTGAAGCCGACAGCCTGGCTGATGGATACCTTGTTCAGGCCGGTCGCCGCAGTGGATCTGCCGACATTCCGGGTTGATAATTCGGACGTTCTCAAAGCCATCGGCGTGAAGACCAAAGGCAAACGAGATCGCTACAGCTATCGGGAAATCGAGCCGGGCCGTGACAAACTGATCGAGTTGGCGAAATCCTATGAGTCGATCAAAAAAGAGATTCGCGATCCGGTCCAGCAGCAGTCGATCGATCTGGCTTACAAGATTCGCAACTACGAAAGCCTGCTGGGGTATTTCGGGTTTGCAAGATACGGCATCGAGTTACGCGGCTCCGGGGACGGGACAAAGCCGGATCAGCGGGCGGATATCAGCGCGGTGATGGCGAGTTTTCCGCAACTGCGCAGGGAAATCGATGCAAGCCAGCTTGAAGGCGGGAAAATGGACGCGCGCTTGCAAGACCTGCTGCAACAAGTCCTCGACGCCGCGAATTATTCGAAATTCAGCCTCTTCATCCTGCCGCCTGAGTCCGCTTCCGATGAGACGTGGCTGACGGCGGGAAATGCGATCATGAATGTCATGACACCGGGTGCGAAAGATCCGGAAAACTCCATCGGCGATATCAAGGCGATGGAAACGGCGGTGCGGTCACTTGGTGAGGACGAATCGGCTTTCCGGAAAGCATTTTCCAAGCTGAAGGAGCGGACCGTCGCGCGGGCGGAATCGCGCGGTGAGATGCGGGGGCTGGGAATGGAGGTTTCATATTACAAAGCGAATTACTTCCTCAACGCGATAATCCTGTTCCTGGTCGGCACCATCTCGGCGTTGGGGATGTGGGCGGTTGGGAAATCCCGGGCAGGCAGGATTTTGTCGTGGGTCACACTCGGTTTCACGGCGGCGGGCGCCATCATCTCGGTGTATGCGATCATCGTCCGTTGCGTCATCATGCAACGCCCGCCGGTGGGTAATCTGTATGACACGATTATTTTCATCTGCGCCTCGGTGGTGATCTTCGCACTCGTGATCGAGTGGATGACCCGCAAACGCTTTGCTCTCGGGCTGGCACCGATTCTCGGGACCACCCTGCTGATCCTTGCACGGCGATTCGAGCTGGGTGATGCGGGCGATTACATGGATCCTCTGGTTGCGGTGCTGGATTCCAATTTCTGGCTGTCCACGCATGTCATCACCATTACGCTCGGCTACTCGGCGGGACTGCTTACGGCGATGCTTTCCTGCATCTATGTGCTTATGCGCGGGCTGAGGCTGGATGGCGGGGACAAGGAAATCCGCAAGTCGATGACCAACGCGGTCTATGGATGCATCTGCCTGACGGCGTTATTATCCTTGGTCGGAACCGTGCTGGGCGGGATCTGGGCGAACTATTCGTGGGGCAGATTCTGGGGTTGGGATCCGAAGGAAAACGGGGCACTGATGATCGTGTTGTGGACGCTCGCTTTGCTGCACGCGAGAATGGGTGGAATTCTCCGCGAGTGGG
>JACMMB010000218.1 GCA_014379305.1 Akkermansiaceae bacterium | reverse complement strand
ATTTATGCCAGGCTTGAATCAGGATTTCCCCAAAAGACCATCGGCTTTTTTCTGGGTTGCCGGGGTGAGTTTGCCGTTCACCCGTTTCGCGCCATTGAGGATGATTTTCAGTTCCTCAAGGATTATTTCCGCAGCATCAAGGGCTTTCTTCGGGCCACCGTATTTTTTATCCGGGAAGTATTTTGTGAAGGTTGACCCCGCGCGGCTAATACAAAGTCTCCACCCCTCGAAGGCCGCGCTTTCGTAGGTAAATCGGGTCAGATTCTTCTTCGATTTCATAATCAAGGGGGAAAACTAATAACAAGAAGACAAAAGAGGGGTCAAATTCCAAGCATATTCTGTATGGAATTCCCGAAAAAATAAGGGGTCCAAGTGATTTTTTATGAAAAAAACATTGCATGAAAGGGTGAGGCGGATTTTCTTCGCGGCCCGCGAGTGAAATAAAATAACTGCCGTCGGTCCTCCAGGTCGTGAAAGCGTCCATGCTCGCGTGAGGGAAACCCGGCAATCAGTATTACCAATGTCAGCCATCACACTTGCTCGCTTCGAGCTACCAAATCGTCTCGTTCGTAACGAGGAAACCGCTACCGATACCTACGCGCAATTCGTTGCAGAGCCTTTTGAGCGCGGCTACGGCCACACGATAGGAAACTCGCTGCGCCGGGTTCTGCTTTCCTCGCTGGAGGGAGCTTCCATCACTTCCGTTCGAATTGCAGGAGTGCAGCATGAATTTTCCAGCCTTCCGGGCGTTGTCGAAGATGTAACCGACATCGTGCTCAACTTGAAAAAGGTCAAGTTCGAGCATCACGATAAGGAACCGCGCATTCTTTCGATCAAGTTTGAGAAAGAAGGAGTCATTACCGCAGGTGACATTCAGGACGATAACATCTACTCTGTCGTCAATAAGGATCAGGTGATCTGCACGCTCGACAAGAAAGTGAAGTTTGACTGTGAGTTCGAGGTCCGCGTTGGCCGTGGATTCTCAACCGGCGATGAAAACAAGCGCAAGGATCAGCCTATCGGAGTGATTGCGATTGATTCGATTTTCTCCCCGGTGACCCGCGTGAAATACAGCGTGGACACCACCCGTGTCGGTCAGATGACCGACTATGACAAGCTCACGCTCGATATCTGGACCGATGGGCGGATTACGCCGCAGGACGCCCTGTTACAGGCCTCCGCTATTCTCCGCCACCATCTGGACGTGTTCGTCAATTACGACGAAAATGCAGTGGACTTCGAGGAGGCGCCTGCCGAATCCAGTGAGGAAAACGCAGCGCTCAAGAAGCTGCTTAACATGTCTGTCAACGAGATCGAGCTTTCCGTCCGCGCGGCGAATTGTTTGAACAACGCGAACATCACTTCAGTCGGCCAGCTTGCCATGAAATCGGAAGCCGAAATGCTGAAGTACCGCAACTTTGGTAAAAAGTCGCTTAATGAGATCAAGGACAAGCTTGTTGAGCTTGGTCTCGGTCTCGGCATGTCCTTTGAGACATCCCTGCTTTCCGGTGGTTCCGTTGCATCCCGTGGCCCGCGCCTTGGTGCGGAAGACGAAGCTCCTGTGGGACTGGCCGACCTCATCGCCCAAAACCTTGACGACTAATTTCACCAATCATCCCAACCAATAACGGAAGCCACCGATGAGACATCGCCGCAACACCACCAAGCTTAAACGCAAGACCGCCCACCGTAAATCCCTGCTCGCAAACCTTGCGTGCAGTCTCATCGAGCACGGCAGAATTAAAACCACTTTTGGAAAAGCCAAGGCGCTGCGCCCTGTCGCCGAAAAGCTGGTGACCCAAGCAAAGCGCAACGACCTGCATTCACGCCGCCTTGCCATCGCATTCCTCCGCCAGAAAGAATGCGTGACCAAGCTCTTCACGGAAGTCGCTCCCGCAGCTGCTGGTCGACAAGGCGGATACTGCCGGATCACCAAGCTCGGGCAGCGCATGACCGATTCCGCGCCGATGGCAATCATCGAATGGGTTGATCAACCTGCGATTGAATCGGAAGACAATATAGAGGCTGTTGAGTTAAAACCGGAGCCGGAAGCCAAGAAACCTGCTAAAAAATCAGCTAAGAAAAAAGTTGCGGAGAAGCAGGAGCCGGTCGCAGCCGAAGCGGAGTAACTTCCACTGAGCTCATTTTATAAAAGTCCATTCACCGTTATGTGGATGGGCTTTTTCCATTTTCGACGATTTCATAAAGCTATTTCATTTTCTTTTGAATCTGTTTTATGAAAAGCGGCACAAATTCGGTCTCGATATGATTGTAGGCTGCGGCGAGGCCTAGATTCCGATAGATATTGCCGATTCTTGCTTCGACTGCCGTGGGGTTTCCAAAGGCGCTGAGAAATTCGTTCGAGGTCAGGTGGGTAAACCACGCCCCGTCCATGCAGCTTCGTTCCTTAAGGACATATTCCCTTGCGTAGAGAGCGAGGACAGCGTCCCCAATCCATGCGGCTTCGCGCTCGATTTTCAGTGCTTCATTGCGTGTCACGAAGTGATCCTGAGTTCAGGGAATCGGGCGGGCGAGTCTTTCCATGCGCTCACGGATGATTCTTTCACGCAGGCGGTCCTCAGACTCCGCATCCCAATAACCGGGCTGAAGTTCCATGAACACAGAGGAATAAGGAAGGGCGGTCGGGGTGCGGATCACCAGCACGTCGAAGCTGTTATTGGCAGACTCAAGCAGGGTCAGTAAGGATTGCTGATCGAGCTCGGTAGGCTCGTGGCCGTGAAGTGACAGTTGAATTTGCTGGCGGAGTTGATCGATGCCCGGCGCAAAATCATTTTCGATGGCGCGGAGTTCGCGCGTCAGGTAAACGTGGGGGCGGACATGCTGGGTTTGTTCGAGGGCATTGAGAACATAATCCACCACTTCCGGCACTTCTGCAGAGGCGGTAATTTGTTTGACTCCAGGGCGGCTATGGGCAGGGAATGAGGCCTCGGCTACGACTATCCAGTTTCTATAACCCAGCTGATTCACTTGGGTAGTGACCGAATTCTGCCATGAATTCCGGCTGGAGCCTGTCATCATTTTGCAACTCATGACTGCCAGCGCGATCAAGGCAGTCATAACAAAACTCAGGATTTTCACTGCTGCCATACTAATATTGATACGCCCGGCGTCAAAAGTACAATGAAAAGAGAGTATCGATAAACGATCTCCATCAACGGGATGAACCATCGCGGCACTGGGGCCTTTCAGACATTTTGTCTCAGTTGCCTGCAGAGTCTGAAACCTCGATTTTGGCCGTTATTTCCTGGATATCAGGCAAGGTATTTGAAGAAGCAGGGACCAGAGATGAGCCGAGTTTGGGATAATTTTCAGCTGGGACCTTGTGGAAAAACGTGGCGCCGAGCCATGCCAAAAGGAGAGCGGAGGAAACTCCGATAAAGTTACGTATGGTCATCTAAATCAGTGTTCGGACACGCAGGGCTTATGCCAACTAAGGTCTTATTTGCCAACAAAAATCTCACTAATTGATATTTTAGTTTCCTAATCTTTTGATCGTTGGCGGAATTAGCTGGCATCCAATTTTTACAGTCCTCTTGGATGACGCATGACATGGCCGCGGCCCGGGCGTGTAGCGGTTTTCCAACGCGGGCCGGTGCGGCCTCCCGAACCTCCCGTATCCAGGCGAAGGCCGGCGACAGTCATGAAGACGTGTCCATTGCGAACGTAGATGGTAATCCATTTGCCATCGCCTTTTTTCCCGTAATCAAAGTAACCCTTTGAAGTGAGACAGCCTTTTTGGAGACCTGCTTCACGCAGGACGTAGGATACGGTGCCGGAACAATCATAACCACTGTCATTGAATCGTGCGTGGCCGCCGCCCCACTTGTAAGGCTTGTTTTGGAGCCGGTTTCCGGCAGCAATGGCGCGTTTCACGGGGGCCGGTGCACCACGCGGGGCATAGGCAATGCCATTTTTGATCATTGCAGTCCGACCGTGATCAAATCGATAGGACACCGGCTGCCTTGCCTTGACTTGATTCGAGCAAGATGCGAGTCCGAGAAAGGGAATCAACAAAAGAAGTTGTAGAGTCAGTTTCATCAGGGGAAGTTTTTCAAAAATGATTAAGATATGCAAACTATTTTTATAGATTAAGCAAATTTCCATTTTCAACTGCTAAAACAAATTCTCTAATTGCTCGAGTCCGATGGCTTAAGCTGTTTTTTGTTTGGAATTCGAGATCAGCCATGGATTTGTTGTAATGCTCCGGGATAAACATCGGATCGTAACCAAAGCCGCCTGAGCCGGTAAGTTTCAGGGCGATGCTTCCCTCCACAGTTCCGCGAAAGACCGCTTTTTCCTCTCCCCCCTTTGCTAAAACCAAGGTGCAGCGAAATCGTGCGTTCCGATTCGGTTTGCCCGCCATTTCCGCTAGTAAGCGAGCATTGTTTTTCAAGTGATTTCCTTCCTCGCCTCCGTAGCTGGACGACCAGACCCCCGGAGCCCCTTCGAGAGCGTCGACTTCAAGTCCGGAATCATCTGCAAGTACCCAAGCAGTCACAAGACTGCTTATACCGAGTGCTTTGAGCCGGGCATTCTCAAGGAATGTCGATCCTGTTTCCTTAATTTCGGGTAGATCCGGATACTCGGAAAGATCAGAGAGTTCGAAGCGGTGTTCAAGCATGCTTCGGATTTCGGCGGTTTTGTGAGGGTTGCGGGTAGCGAGGATCAGGTGTGGCTTTTCCAACATGAGAACCAATTCCCAGTTTTTTGCATCCAGGCCAAGAAATTTAGAATAAAAGGTCTACGCACTACGCCTATGACCATGATGAGAACCATAATTCGCTTAGCCGGGATAACATTTGGACTTGCGGTAATCGCTACTTCGGCTCTTTCCAAAGCCCCGGAAGGCTGGGAGACAGATGTTGAGGCTGCCATCGTAATCGCTAAAAAAGAGAACAAATCCGTGATGATCGAATTCACCGGTTCAGACTGGTGTCCGCCTTGCATCATGATGACCAAAAAGGTTTTTTCTAAAAAAGAATTTGTCGATGGCGCTTCGAAGAAATTCGTCCTCGTACATCTGGACTTCCCGGAAGGCGATCCAGAGTTAAAGAAAAAGAACGCGCCGGTTGCCGAAAAATATGCGATCGAGGGCTTCCCAACCGTTGTTCTCCTCGATTCCGAGGGTAAGGAGTTTGATCGTTTTTTTGCAGATTTTTTTGCATCAGGGTATCCCGATGTGGAAAAGTTTCTTGGAAACCTCAAGGCATCGTTGGAAAAGAAGGAACTGGACTAAACCGCACCATTTGAAACTGCTCTTGAAAAAATAGTCCGTTCCGGACGTGAATCTTCCACCCTGACTGGCTT
>JACMMB010000217.1 GCA_014379305.1 Akkermansiaceae bacterium | reverse complement strand
TGTGGATTTTAGAATGGGTCAGCTTCATTAAGGGAATGAAATTGATCTCTCTGGAGACATAAACAACCACAAACACCACGTCTCCGGGCTTACCTGTGCATAACGGAAGGGGCTTCGACTCGGGAAAATGGCGAGACGTTCCGCGTGGATACAGGAGGCTCCTGGGAATAGCACTTGAGCGAAAATCCGGCAAACCAACGCAAGGGGCCTCGGTAAAAGCTACGAAGGGGAAAACCAAAACGAGGCGGAGAATCTTGAGAGCGGAGAAACCGGACACGTCCTCAAGATAGCTTTCCGTCGCAACGATCTTGGCTCACAGCGTCTGGTATTTCACCGATGGTGCGGTTATCGGCAGCAGGGAGTTCGTCAATCATGCATTCGCAACATCCAGGGAACGGTTTTCATCGAAACGTAGAAGATGGAGCGCGACTGAGGGCAGAAGTTTGATCGTGTATGGAGGCGACGATACCTATAATCTCACCTAATTCGGGTGAGGTTCTTCATCGCCACACATTTATCACCCCATTCCGATATAAGCAACGAAAGGAACATGAACCATGAGCAGAATTTCAATTGACGTAACCCCCGAAGAACACAGGAAGCTGAAAGCCATTGCCGCTTTGAAGGGCAAGACGATGAAAGACTACCTGTTAGGGGGAAGATCGCCCCCGACCGCGACGATCAGGAGAAGGCTTTGGCAGAATTGGAAGCGCTGCTCGATGAGCGAATCGCCCATCACGATAAAAGTGCATTGAAAGGGAGAGCATCCGCAACCGCTATTTTACAGGACACTTTGGAGCGGCGATGACCCATGCCGAATTTCGAACTTTCCTAATTGGCCGATGGCGACATCGCCGGGATCATCCTATACACGATCAAAAAATGGGACTCCGAACAAGCAATACCAATACTCTAGCCCTCGGGATTTTTCGTTGCGGATGGCGGGGCGATACCGTCGATGGCGGCGAGCATGGCGTCGGTTAATTCGGGGGCCTGGAGGGCGTCCAGGGAGTCATCGAGTTGGGCGACCGTGCGGGCACCGATGATGGCGGAGGTGACGGCGGGGTGGCGGAGGGTCCAGTTGATGGCCATGTGGTTGATCGACATTCCCTGGGCGGCGGCGAGATCGCCGAGGGCGCGGATTTTTTCCTGATTGGCGATGATGTCTGCTCCGGTTAGAAATCCTCCGGGGCGGCCGGCGCGGGAGTCGGCTGGAATGTTATCGATGTATTTGGGGGTGAGCATGCCTTGGGCAAGGGGGGAAAAGACCACGCAACCGATGTTTTCCTCAAGCAGGTAATCGAGAATCCCCTGGGTCTCCGGCCAGCGGTTGAGAATGGAGTAAGGCGGCTGGTAAATGAGGCAGCGGATGCCCATTTGCTTGAGAATCCTGACCGCTTTCTTGAGTTTTTTGAGCGGGTATTTTGAAAGGCCGACGTATAGGGCTTTGCCTGAATTCACGGCGGTGGCGAGGGCGGACATGGTTTCCTCAAGACGGGTGTGGGGATCCGGCCGGTGGGAGTAAAAGATATCCACGTAAGGCAGGCGGAGGCGGCGGAGGGATTGATCCAGTGAAGCGAGCAGGTGCTTGCGGGAACCCCATTCCCCATACGGACCTTGCCACATGTCGTGCCCCGCCTTGGTGGTGATGATGAGTTCGTCGCGATGGCAGGCGAAATCCTCAGCGAGGATGCGGCCGACGTTTTCCTCCGCGGAGCCTGCGGGCGGGCCGTAGTTGTTCGCCAGGTCGAAGTGGGTGATGCCGCGATCAAATGCGCGGCGCATGATGCGGCGGGCTTCCTGGAAGTCATCGACGTGGCCGAAGTTATGCCAGAAGCCGAGAGAGATCGATGGGAGAAGAATGCCGGAATCGCCGCAGCGTTTGTAGGTTACCTGGTTCATGGATTGGATTTATTGGGAAGCGAGTGCCCGCAGGCGTTGCAGCAGGGGTGGGTGGGAGTAGTCGAGGATGATGCGGAGCTGGTGGGGGGCGGGATGGGAAAGGTGATCGGAGGAAAGCATTTTGAGGGCGGAGGCCAGGGCATCCGGGGTGCCGGTGGATTGGGAGGCGAAGGCGTCCGCCTGGAATTCGTGTTTGCGTGACCAGGCGTTGGCGAAGATCGAGATCAGCTTTGCGGCTGGCTCCAGGAGGATGGTGAACAGGACTAGGCCGACATGGGGAGAGATTTTTTCCACGCCAAAGGCATCGAAGAGCTGGCGGGAAAGGACGCCTTCCGGATCCGTGGCAAGGCCGATAAGGAAGAAAATAACCGCCATCTGGAGAATGCCGACGAGGAGGCGCTGTTTGATATGGCCGAGCCGGAAGTGGCCGATTTCGTGGGCGAGGATCGCAAGGATCTCGGGGGAGGTTGACTTTTCAATAAGGGTGTCGAAGAGGGCGATTTTTTTGTGTTTTCCAAAGCCGGTGAAGTAGGCGTTGGCCTTGGTGGAGCGTTTCGAGCCATCGATGGTGAACACACCTTGAAGCGGGAAGCTGCATTTTTCACCCAGAGACTGGATGTCGTTTTTCAGCTCCCCCTCGGGCATGGGGGTGAATTTATTGAACATGGGGAGAATGACTGACGGGGCGAGGTAGGTGAGAATGAGTTGGAAGGCGGTGACGAAGGCCCATGCCCAAAGCCAGGCGTTGGCGACGTTCAGAAAAATCCAGAGGATGCCGGCAACGAGAGGCAAGCCGAGGACAGCGGCAAGGATGAGACCTTTAAGGCGATCAATGACGAAGGTCGCGAGCGTGGAGCGGTTGAAGCCGAATTTTTCCTCAATGACGAAGGTTTCGTAATAAGCGAAAGGCAGCGAGATGAGGCTTTGGGCAATGAACAGGATGGCGAGAAAAACAAGCCCGGTAAGGATTTCGTTGGTTGCGATGGAGCGGGCATAGGCGTCGAGAACCGAAAAGCCCCCGAGTGCCCAAAAAGATAAAAATATGGCAAGAGAGATACTGGATTGGAGGATATCGAAACGGGAATTGATGGTGAGATAGGAACGGGCGCGGTCGAGTTTTTCCTGATCCATGAGGCCCGCGAGCTCTTGCGGTGGAGTGGCAGGGAAGGTTTTCAGGTTGAGCAGGGTGGCGATGAGTTCGAGATTCCAGAGGAGGAAAAGCGAACTCACGATGAGGATGGCGATGAGATTCCAGTGGATCATGCGGGCGGAGGATTATTTTTGAAAGAGGTTGAAGACGGGAGGCGCGGCGGCTTTCCAGACAAGGGCATTTGCGGCTTCGATGACAGCGTCCTGGTCATCGCGGCGATGGAAGATCCCGC
>JACMMB010000216.1 GCA_014379305.1 Akkermansiaceae bacterium | reverse complement strand
TCCTGGGTGTATGAGGGCACGAAAATCGCCTCGTCGTGAATGATATTCTGGAGCTTGACCGCAGACTCGCGCATCTCCTGCTCCGTGCGGGCGTTTCTGACTTTCTCGCAGAGAATATCGGTATCCTCGCGGGCCCAAACCCATAGATTGTTTGTCTGGGCTTTAAGATTTCCCCGTTCGTCCCGGGCATTGGATGAGTGCATGAACTGGTAGAAATCCGGAGTAGGCGGAGAGATCAGCCATGCACCGAATGCTATCTCATGCTGCTTTTGCATCGTTTTCTTATAATCCACCGTTGCTTCAAGACCATCCAGGCGGAGGTCCAGGCCGCAGCTCTTCGCATCCTCACGCAGGATCGCAAACATCCTGTCGAGCAGTGGAAGTGCGGGATATGTGACTGATATCGACAGTCGTTCGCCATTGCTCCTTTTCAAAATGCCGTCTCTGCCCGACTCAATGAAACCCGCCTTTCCAAACGCTTCCCGCGCCGAGGAAATTGAAAACAGCCGCGCTTTGATCGTCGGATCGCTGAAAAGCAAATATCCCTGATTGAATGCATCCAGCCGCTTGTAATCACCGCGAAACAGCAGCTCGATCACCTTCTGCCAATTCATCGCATGCTGGATTCCGATCCTGACATCCTTCTCGTTCAGCAGTGGCTTGCTGACATTCATGTAAAGTCCGCGCGGAAGTGCGGGATATTGGTTAAAGAAGGTGAAACGCTCGATATAACCTTTGAAGACCGGATCGATTTCCGCTTTTTCATACCAAAGCTCGGGACGGGTCAGGGTAAATACATCAATCTCCCCCGCCCGGAACAACTCGAAGGCCTTCGACTCATCCCGCACCACCATATGCATGATCCGATCCGTGTTGAAACGATGCTTGTAGTACTTTCGATCCTTAGCCCACCAGTTTTTCACCCGCGTCTGGGTTATGGAAACTCCCTTGATGACCGCCTCCTCCCTGACTTCGTAAGCGCCCGTTGTTGGTGGAAATTTCCATTGATATCGCTCCGCGTAATCAGGGCCGTAATCCTTATAAAAGTGGGGCGGTGACGGAGAAAGGCTTCCCAACAGGGATGGCGCGTAAATCTGGGCTTCCGGCAGGGAAATCGAAAGCAACCGATCCCCAAAGACAACAATCTGAGCCAGGTTCTCCTTATAAAACTGCTTGGTATATGAATTCACCACGTCATCCGAGATCCTGACATACGATCCATAGATGAAATCGCGGGCCTTGACCGGGATCCCATCCGAATAGGTGGCTTCCTCATCGATTCTGAAATACACCGTCCGTCCGTCTTTGGAAACCGCCCACTCCTTCGCGAGGCCCGGAATCATTTCCATCGACTTCGGATGCAGTGCGACCAAGGGCATTTCGATGGTGTCGTAAATACTACCCCGGAAGGAGTTGTTGGAGTTATCTCCGAAAGGGCGCAAGGTGGGCGGGAAACCCTGCATGAAAGTGCGGAAAGTCCCGCCCTTCTTTGCGCGCGGGTCACCGATTTCCTCCTGGTCCATTCCATTTTCCCATACCAGATCGGCAGGAACTTCATCCGCCTGCCCGAAGCGGAAAAAATCGCCAAGCCCCAGGCGGAAATCCCACTTTTCCTCCTCCCGCTTCAAGGTGATCAGCCGCCGCTCAAGCGCATCCCTGTCCTCCCCCACCGTTTTCATCATTTGAGCCTCCACTTCGCGCAGGTTTTTGAGGGTTTGCTCCCGCTGTTGGCCTAGCCACTTGCTGATGTAGCGATTGTATTGCGGAATGAAGGCGTCAAATCCCGAACTTCGCAGACTCACTTCTTCATCACGCCGGCATCCGGACAGCAGCACCAGGACCAGAACTCCCGCAAGCATGGATAGGAAATTTCGCATCACCGGTAGTAGCTGTATTTTTTCGGATCAAAGGCCTCCCGCACAGCCTCACCAATGAACGTGATCAACACCAACAAGCCAACGAGTACGAAGAAGGTCGAGGAAACCAACCAGGGTGAGGACAGATTCGACAAGCCGTCATTGAGCAGCCGGCCCCATGTCGCATACTCCGGGGGGAGACCAAAACCGAGGTAGTCTAGTGCCGTCAGCGAGAAAATCAATGAGGATATCGTGAACGGCACAAGCGTCACGATAATCGCCACTGTATTGGGTAACAGATGCCGGAAAATGATTCTGGTGGTGCCAGCCCCCAGCACCCTCGCGGCGGATATATAATCCCGTTCCTTGTCCCTGTAGGCCGCCGTCCTCATCAGATAGGTCATTCCCATCCAGCCAAACAACATCAGGATCGTGAGTATCACGGGCAAGCCTTTGAATTGCTCCGGCACCATGCTGGAGAAAATAATCACCACAAACAGGAACGGCATGTTGGAGAAAATTTCAATGAACCTCTGCATAACCATATCGAACCATCCGCCGAGATAACCCATCAGCATCCCCAGCGTGATTCCGATCGCGTAAACAACCGGTATGAAAATCAACGCGGCCTTGAAATTCACCTGCAATCCTCCGTACAAATATGCCAGCACATCGTAACCCTGCGAAGTCGTGCCGAGCCAGTTTCCCGCATTGGGAATCGGGGGGGCCGGATGGTATTTAACCGCGCGCAACTCACTGCTTTCCGTTGCCAGGAATCCTTCAATTGTCGCCTCTCCCGAATACTTCTCATTCGACTTTTCCCCGTTGAAAAACTCCGCGCTGTAAACCCGCTCGCCTGCGGAATCCCATCCATCCGCAGGCCCGCTCAACAATCCGTTCCTTACAGCGTAACGCAGATGAAACCTCCCGTCTGTCACGTTGTGGTAATTCGCCGCCAAACCAAAATAAGGGCTTCGGTTACCAGATTCATAGTAAATGCCTTCGCGTTGCACCAGGGGTCTTGACCGAGGGGCGAGGGTATCATCCGTGGATCCGAACGGAATCAAGGGCATGATTACGCGGCCATGACTTATGCTCTTCTCCTTTTTCAGCCTTAACTTCAGTTTTCTGTAATCTACCGGCGCTTGCGCCAGCTCTCCGGCAATGCCGAAGTCCGCTCCTTTAAAAGGCTTCGGTGTGAACGCCGGAAAAACCCATTTTCCTTGATAGCGGACCGCCAGAGCCTCCTTTCCGACCACCACCTGATCCAGCGCGGCCAGACCCGCAAGCCCGAGGAGAATGATCAATGAGTAATAACCGCGCTTGATCTCCTTGAATCTATTGATCCTGCGCACGGTGACCGGATTGGGTGGCCCGCTTCTGAACGAATTTACCATAAAACCGAGTCCGCCTGTCATGAGAACCGCCGAACTCACCCAGCCGAACCATAAGAAGGCATTTTCCCCGGTTTTCCATTTCAACAAAGGGATATCCCGGCTCGCCTCGAAGAACCACCGGGCCGTCGGAAAATCGATGGTCAGCAGTTCCCCGACAACCGCAAGCAGACCGAGAACAAATAAAACCAAACCTATCGTTCGCCTGCTCATTTGAATTTGATTCTCGGATCCACCATCGCCACAATCACATCTGAAATGACATTGCCCAGCAGCATCAGGAACGCCGCTATCGTGAGCGTCCCCATGATCACCGGCACATCCCTGGCGATCACCGCTTGATACTGCAACAGACCAAAGCCCTGGATATCAAACACCGTCTCCACAAGAATTGAGCCGCTGATGAAGATTTCCACGAAACTCCCCGCACTGGTGGCGATCGGAATCATCGAGTTCCGGAACGCATGCCCGAACACCGCTTTACGAAAACCCACCCCTTTCGAAACCGCGGTCCTGACATAATCCGCCGAAAGCTGCTCCATCAGGTTGTTCTTGGTCAGCATGGTCAGCATGGCGAATGATCCGACCAGATAACACAGCAACGGCAGCACGGTGTGATGCGCCAGATCCTTCACCTGATCCCAAGGGGCCATCTCTCCAAAATCCGGACTCGTGAAACCAAACAGCGGAAACCAGCTCATCCGCGCCCCGAAGTGCACCAGCAAAATCGCCCCGAGCGCAAATCCCGGAATCGAGTAGCCGATGAAAATCAAAATCGAACTCGCGCTGTCGATGAAGGTGCGATGCTTCAACGCTTTAAGCACTCCCAACGGCAGACAAACCGCATACGTAATGATTGTCGTCAACAGGCCGAAATACAACGCCACCGGGACTCGCTCCAATATCATGGTCCACACCGAATCATTATAAACCGTGGATCTGCCCAGATTGCCCTGTAGCAAGCCATCAAAACGCGTCTTGTAAGCCACCACCCGGGCTGCATAGGCAGGCACCTTCGCCCCGGCGACATTTCTTTTGCGGAAACGCTCTTTCCTGACTTTTTCACCCTCATAGCGCAGCTTCCATCCCGCTTCTTCGATGCCACTGCCAATGCCACCGCCGTTAGACCGGGATTTTGCCGATAGGATCTCATCACCTTTCCTGATCACCCTGACCAGGGTTCCGTCGCCTCGAAGTACTAGATTCGCCGTATTATCTGGATCGGTCTCGCCGCCTCCGATCGCATCATCCCCGCGCGCGCCGAATTCCGCCTTGGACAGGCGGACCTCCCGTGGCAGCACCCCCAGCCATTGTCCGTAGGCGACAGGCATCGACTTATCCAATCCGAATTGTTCTTCAAGCTCCTCAAGTTGGTCCTCACTCAGCCCGCCACTGGCTTCGTTGGATGCCTTTTTACCACCACCGCCCTCCCCATTCCCCGCCGCCTGCTGGAGCATCCTGTCCATCGGTCCTCCCGGGACGAAGCGGGTAATCGCAAAAACGAGAAACGTGATCCCCAATAGAGTCGGGGGAATCAGTAGGAAACGTCTTAAAAAATAACTCTTCACTCGCTGCGCTATCTCAGTTTCACCGCCCTTTTTCCATTGGCAAGCCTTGCGCTAATATTCCTGACCCTGCTGCTTTTTCACGGCTACCACGTAATCCAGAACCGCCCGCTCATCCGACTTCGGCAATCCGGCATGACCGATCATTTTCGGCATCGCATCTTCCCAATCCGCAATATCCACCCGCTCCGGCAATTGATATTCATGACACTCCCCACATTTCAGCATGTAAACCTCATGCCCTCGCTGAAGCTGACCCAAAGACTTGCCGCTCGCTTTCGCCATTGCCGGACTCGGATTCGGCACTTCGGAAATCCCACCGGTTCCGCCATTCTCCCCATCCGCCATAGTGCTGGAATTTTCCTCCCCGGGAACTCCAGCACATCCAGCTAAAAATCCCATAACCCACACAATCAATAGCTTTTGCAAGTGCACTATGTTCTTCTAATGCAACTGTTACTTGCGATTCAACCTCAAAGTAATCTATTGACTTGAGCAGATTATAGTTTTCTATGTCGGCTGTAAAACCAATGAACTGCCTCGCTCAAAAAATCGCTTTAATTCTCATCGTATTGGCCCCCGCTTCTAACGCAATTATACTCTTGGGAGCTAACAACTCCGCCAATCAAACGAACCCCGGTGGTGGTTTGCCGTTCGATTCCGTGGCACGGCTTTCCAACGCCGCAGGTACTACTATTGGCGGAACCGGGGTTCACTTGGGAGATGGATACATCCTGACTGCAAATCATGTAGGCCCCTTCAGTTCAGTGACCTTCGATGGCAGCACCTTTTTCGCCCATGATGGCGTCGCACCTGTCCAAGTCGGTGCTACGGACATGAAAATTTTTCGTCTGACCACTGTGCCGACTGTAGGGGCAGCCCAAATATATACAGGAAATCTCGAGCTGGCGAATTCCGCAACTATCGTCTCCTGGGGTAGGGGTAGAGCGGACACCATCGAGTCCAGCGTCAATCCCAATATTGTTCCGTGGAGTCTCAATAATACTACGGTCGCCAAGCGCTGGGGAACAAATCAGCCCAAATCTGAAATTACCAATTTCAGCTACACTTTCGGCCAAACCTACACATTCAATGCCCTGCAGACAGTGGCCGGTGCCAATACCGGGGTTCCCGCAACTGCCGGAACAGGCGTAAACGAAGCCGCCGCCCAAGTTCTTGATTCAGGGTCGGGATTATTTCAAAATATTGGTGGCACATGGTTTCTAACAGGGATTACTTCTGTCATCACGATTCAGAACCCGAGTAGCGCTACTTACGGAAATGATACTCCCGGCACCTACAACGGGTCCGGCTTTCTGGTCGCCCCCGGCACCGGAGATCTTAATATTTTCGTAAAAGTAAGCTCATACACCACCCAGATCGCCGCCATTGTTCCTGAGCCCGGAACCGCCCTGCTTTCCCTGCTTTCCATTCCTTTCGCACTCCGCCGCAGAAGATAAAGGATACCGGGTATCCTCCGCGCCATTGACGCGCTGCTGTTCATAGTCTCCTCTCTCCGTCATGCCCGTGGCGGTAAACAAATCTCCCATCTCCCCCAATCGCTGGATCCTCTCGTATCTATTTCGTGAGAAGAGGATTTTCATCCCCTCGCTCATCGCGCTTTTTGTGACGGCCGGCCTGGCGCTCGCTTTTCCTTATT
>JACMMB010000215.1 GCA_014379305.1 Akkermansiaceae bacterium | reverse complement strand
CATCGCCGTTGCGATCCTGGTCTTCCTGATGATTTTCATCGTGCCGAAGTTCAAGGAAATGTTCTCCAGTGCGGATTCCGAGCTGCCGCTGATCTCGAAGATCGTTTTCGGCATGTCCGAGTTCTTCCTGGCGAATCCGCTCTACGTGCCAAACGTGGTGTTCGTGTTCATCATGTTCGGAATCGGCGTTTTCCTCTTCAATCTGTGGGGTCGCACCACCGGGGGCCGCAAAGCAATCGACAATATGAAACTCAGAATGCCTGTGCTGGGTGACATTCAGCGCAAGAGCGCGGTTTCACGTTTCTCCCGCACGCTCGGAACCTTGGTCACCTCCGGTGTGCCCATCCTCCAAGCCCTCAATATCACCCGCGACACCGCTGGCAATGTGGTCATTTCAAACGCAATCGAAAAAGTCCACGAAGCGGTCAAAGAAGGGGAGACCATCGTCACTCCGCTCCAGGCTTCCGGAGTTTTCCCGAATATGGTCATTTCCATGGTCGACGTTGGTGAGGAAACCGGACAACTGCCCGAGATGCTGCTCAAGGTTGCGGACGTTTATGACGATGAAGTCGATAACGCCGTCACCGCGCTCACTTCGATTCTTGAACCCATCATGATCGTGATTCTGGCCCTCATCGTCGGCGCAGTTGTATTTGCATTGTTCCTACCACTGATTAAGATGATCTCGACGATGGGGAACCAGTAATTTCGAGGTCTCCCGCTTTTGTCGCAACATCCAAGGATCATGAAAACCAATTCCCGCCAAGGCAGCGCCGCCTTCACTCTGATCGAGTTGATGGCCGTCATCACCATCATCGTCATCCTCGCCGGCTTGGTTGTCGGCGGGTTGGGGTATGTTTCCGAAAAGCAGGCCACCTCCAAGGCGAAGGTGCAGATTGGTCTGCTCTCGAAGGCGCTGGAAGAATACAAGCTGGACAATGGGACCTACCCGCCGACTGGAAATTTTGCCACCCCCACCACGGTAAATTCGGGCACCAACGGCAACTCAAGTCTCCTCTACAAAGCGCTTTTCTCGGACGGTGCGCTGGATGCCACCAAAACCATCAAGATTTACTTGTCCGATCTTGACCCGTTGTCCTCGAAGCAAGGCTGGACTACCACCACTGCGTCAAAAATTGTGGATCCATGGGGTAATGAATATCTGTATCGCACGGCAAAAGGGGTTCCTCCGGCGACCGGGGCCACTCCTGTAAACTCAAACTGCCAGAATCCCGATTTCGACCTGTGGTCGGCTGGTAAGGACAGCAGATCTAACGCAGATTTGAAACATAAGGACGGCCGCGACGACATCCGGAATTTCTGATTTTAACTTCATCCAAATTCACGATCTCCCAAAAAAAGTCCGCCATTCAGTCGGGCTTTTTTTGCGATTGTAGTGAGGAAAAAATCCGTCTCCCATCGCCCGATGGCCTCTATACAAGATCCGTCCGATCACATCACTGGCCATTCACCGCGGTCCTCAAGTACCTTGCGAAGAAACGACCGATCAATTTCATCTTTTTCGCGAAAAGTTTGTTTCGTCTTCCACAGAAGGGTGGGAGAGGCAAAAGGAATCAAAACCCCATCCACGATCACGGGCGTAATCATTTCCTTCGCGGAGGAGTAATCGTGACCACAAGCTTTAGCCATTAAATCCACCGTGATTTCGTCGCAGACCCTTACGACTACAAATTCCGCCACTTCGCCCGGGGATAATTCCTTGGCAGCGCCATCTGGTAACAATGAAAGAACCTCCAGCACCTTGCCCTCGTTGACAACACCGGTCTCGATCAGTAAATCGATGTCTTCGTGTTCCTTGCAAACCCATGGATGTTAATGGCCATTCCACCTATTACGATGTAGTTGGCCTTCCTTGCATTTAGATTTCTGCAAAGGCCAACCAAATCCGGCATTATCGGCGGCCTGGTGCATTCCGAATCTTCAAGTTCGTCGTCCATTCGTCAAATTCTTCCATGGTTTTAAATCGATAGACGCCCTTTCGATAGGGTAGTTTGCCCCACAGTTGCTGGAAGTTCTTCTGCATTTGGTCGAACCGGATCCAATCGGCCCCATCTCCAGTCGCGGGCGGGCGGAGTGCTCCGACCGTTTTGGTGCTAGGGTCGCCCGCCTCAATCACCTCGTTCACGGTTAGATCATACTCCAGCCGACGAACCATGGCGAGTGACATTTTCGCGCCAATCTTGTCTCACGTCCTCGGTTGAATGTTCTCGACGCCAGCCAATTCGGCGGGCTTCATTCTTTCCAGCAACATGAGCGACGAAACTGATTCTTCCCCTGAAAACCTCCCGAAACCGGTCACAGAAACTGCGCCGCGGGTGCGCCGGATTTCCACTCCCCGCCCGAAAAAAGCCGTCAAAACGACCAAGCCTGCCCCAGAGGAACCCGCGCCAGTGATCGCCGCTGCGGAGTCGCAGGACGTTTCGGAGGCCCCTCAATCCGCAGCCAGCGAAACGGATTGGCCGGAACCGGAAGCCGCCTCGGCCGGTAACCCATCCCAAGCCGAGGGCGTCAAACGCAAGCGCCGCCGCCGCAAGGGCAAAGGCAAATCCGACGCCCCGCAAAATGCTGTCGGGTCATCTCCGGAGCCTTCGCCGGGAAGTTCAGAGCCCGGCGAAACCTTCGAGCTGTCCGCGCCGCCGTCCCCGCGCCCGCCTGCTGGGCCACAGCCGGTGAAGGGCCAGCAGCCGCAGCACCAGCAGCAACAAGCGCCGCGGGCGAAGATCGATCCCGAACTCCTCACGAAGATGGCCTGGAAAATCTACCTCGCGGAAGTCAGCGAGGAAGGAGTCGCTCTGATCGGCGACAATGATGCCAAGGACCTTTCCCGCCGCTG
>JACMMB010000214.1 GCA_014379305.1 Akkermansiaceae bacterium | reverse complement strand
CTATTTGTCAGAAACCTGATGATCGACTGGATTCTCCACCGCCCTCCACACGCCAGCAATCCTTCGGAGATCCGGGTGGCGGAACCAACTATGGGAGCAGAAGATTACCTTGATGGGCCGGCGCAACGAAGAGGATGTTCCTGTTGTGATTAGGCCGGCCATGTGGATCGCGGAGCTCAAGTCGAGGGCCTGGGTGCCGGTTCATGGAGAGCATGGACTCTCCCCGGTATTTGCCGATTCCGGAAACCTTCTTCCGCTACTGGATGCAGCATGGCTTGAGAACAACAATTCAGGAATTAGGCTGTTATGCCAGTTTTTCGGGTTCAAGGATCTTGATCTGCAGTTGCTCGCCAAGGCACCAACCGATGCGCTTCGAATCGAAATGGAGAATGGTCTGGCAAGAATTGTTCAGACCTTGGGTTCAGATGCGACCAAATACGGAGAACTCGCATCGGCCCTCGAAGCAGAGAAGAGAAGAAATTTGGAGAAGGAGCGCAATCGGAGGTTTGGGTTGGCAGTTCAGGATGCGATCAAACGATGCTTAGGGGCGAATCGACTTGATCTCGTCCTGATCGATTGCGGCTACGACTACGACGTCTATTTGGATGGTGTTGAGCCAATTGATGCCGGAACGCATAGCCTGAAAATGGCCGACTACCTTTTAGAAGTGAAGGCGACAACCACCGGGGATGTTCGACTTACTCCTGCCCAAGCCAGAACCGCTTCAGAGCAGAAATCCCGCTTCATTCTCTGTGTGGTGGATCTTCGGGGCATCACTAAGGAACGCATGGCCGGTGACTGGAATGTCGAGGACGTTGAACCTCGGACGAAGGTCTTTTGCGGAATCGGCGACCTGGCTCAGGATCCGAGTGACTATGTTGAGGAAGCCAAGCGCTGCCCAGTTGGAATCAGAAATGATAATGCCCTGCGGTATGGAGTTCCGCCGGATATTTGGGAAGAAGGATTCTCGATTTCCGAATGGTTGATGCGACTTCCTGTCGGGCAGTAATGTCCATTGTTGTTCTGTATCCAAAGATTCCAATATCGACACCCAAGATCAGCCCACACTGATCAACATTTTATATCGGCAAGGGAACCGGCAAGCAAGGCGGAGATGTCGATGGGAAGTGGCATGGAGGAATGACGGGCTGAGGATGGGAAACGCCGCCCTGACCGCCAATCGAAATCGGCGGCATGCGCTGGTGGGAGGTCTCACGCAATCGGATCCGGGCAAACCGACCGTCGCTGGCACTTCTGGCAGAACTCGCCGAGATAAAGCTGGTCGATCCAGTCCATCAGCTCGTGGAGATGTCCGGGATCGTCGGTCAGCATGCCTGCCTCGAAGTTGCGTTTGTGCTGGCCCTTCGCGCCGAGCCCGGCACCGGTCAGGTTGGCCGAGCCGATGAACGCCTGCCTGCCATCGATCACCACGGCCTTGGTATGGATGCGCGGGCAGAGGATGCGCTCGAAGAGATCGTTCTCGATCAGATTGGGGTAGCGGTCGAAGTCCTCGCGGAAACGTGGTCCCGGCTCCTTGGCGTGCATCAGGCGGATGGCGACTCCGGCATCGATGAGGTCGGAAAGGATTTCCAGCAAGGGCACGAAGCGGCGGCCCTTGGGAACATGCATGTCCTTGATGTCGGCCGTGACGATCCAGAGGAACTTCCGGGTTTGCGGCAAAAGTTCCACGACCACCCGGCGGTAGATAGCTTCGTTGAGGAGGAGTTCCATGGGTGTGGTGGACAGGCTGCCATCAAACGACAGACATCCGCAGACGAAAAAATCACACTGATGTCGCTGACAGGATTCCATCCACCCATGCCGGGACTTTCTCGGTGGCCGGTCCGCGGAGATGTTCGTCGAAGTGCGGGGAAATTTCCGTTGAAGCCGGATTGATTTCAATCGTGCGGATGCCATGACGGGCGGCAAGTTCGGCAAACCCGGCTGCCGGATAGACCACACCGGAGGTTCCGATAGCGACGAACAGGTCCGCTTGGGTCAGCGCGTGGTCGATCTCTTCCAGAAAAAGCGGGATTTCTCCAAACCAAACGATGTGAGGCCTGAGTGTTCCCACGGTCCCGCAAGCCGGGCAGCGATTCGTTTCGTCGAGCGTGGTTTCACAGAGCGAGATCGCTTGGCATTTCAGGCACCTGGCCTTCATCGCCTCGCCGTGCATGTGAACCACCTGGCGGCTTCCGGCCCGTTCGTGCAAGTCGTCGATGTTCTGGGTCACCAAGGTCACCGTACCGGGAAAATCGCGCTCCAGCCTCGCCAATGCCGAATGCGCAGCGTTGGGGATGGCATCCCGGATTTTCGCCCGCCGGACATTATAAAAACTGTAAACCATTGTGGGGTCTCGGTGGAATCCGCCGGGGCTGGCCACGTCTTCCAGCCGGTGCCCCTCCCACAATCCGTCTGAACCGCGGAAAGTCTGGATGCCGGACTCCGCCGAAATGCCGGCACCCGTGAGAATGAAAATGGATTTCATGGCGTGATTCCTGACATCGACTGAACCTGAGAACCTCACTCCTGAGGAGGCTCCGATTCGTAGGGCAGCTTGTAGTGGTGGAACACGTCGCGAGTCCGGTTGTAGATGTCCATCTCGCTCATCCCGGCGCGCTCCATCATCGTGTTGAGCGGCACGAAGTTTTTCTTAATGAAGTTGAGCAAATCCATCGGGTCGTATTCGACGGCGGCGTTGGGTTCACCGAGGCGCTTGTAGCCGCTGAGGTTTGGCAGCAGGCACATCGTCATCATGGTCAGGGTTTCCGTGCGGAGGTCGCAGAAAAAGAACCAGTAGGGCCAGACCCGGTGGAGGTGCTGGTAGAATTTCCGCACCTCGGGGATCGAGTAGAGCTCCTGCGGGTCGTCGTCCCAGCCTTCGACGAGGAACTGGAATTTTCCCATCATCGCCGCGAGGTCCGGACCCTCGGGCAGCGCGTCCGGGCCGAAGGTCTTGAGGAAGTGCGCGGTCTTGCAGTGGCGGACCTGCGGTTCGCTGAAGATGACCATGACGGCGCTGTGTTCGTCGATCATGGTCAGTTCATGGTGGGATCGAAGCCGCGGTTGATGATGTTCATACCAAGCGAGATCAAGGTGGTCCTGGCCTGTGCCGCCTCGCGCACGCTGGGTTTGTTGCGCGGCATGAGGCCGGAGAAGCGCCCCTGTGATTCTCCGAACTGAAGCGGCCCCGGGTCGCCAAAGCCGGAGAAAACGTCGGCATCGTCCCGCAAGATAGGGAGCATGCGGGTGGCGTTGCGGGAATGGTCTTCGAGCATCAGCACGACCACTTCCTTGCGGTCTGGTGCTTGGGACGGCGGCGTTTCGGTATCCAGGTGGCCTCTGGCGTCCGGATGTCGCGCCCATGCCTCCGCGATCATGACAATGGACCTCGCGCTCTGGCCGATCGCAAACAGGCGGGTGACTTCAGCGAAACGATCCTTTGCAGCGTCATCCGTCAATGCGGTGGGCATGCAGAAAACGAAGCCCTCGTCTGTGTCGGCGATCACGGTTGGCGGGACGGAGCCGGTGGTCCGCATCATGTGCAGGGCGTAGTCCTGGGCCTGCCGGGCGAGCGGCTCCAGACCCTGAGGATTTTCCTGCCTGCGGTTTCTTTTCACGGGTGAGAGCTAAGCATGGAGGCCTCGGATGGCCAGATAATCTGTCAGCGCGGTCGGATGTGGGGGGTGGCACGGAGCGCTTGCCTGGCATCGGGCGCGGTGTCAGCCTCCGGCACCGGATTTCAGGTGGAATCCACGCGACCCATCATTCCGCACTCATGCCTCTCGCTCCCGAAGTCCAGCAACTGATCCAGCAGGTGGAGCAGCTTTCGAATCGCCCGGTTCATGTGATGGAGGAGACGGACTTGAAGGCAAGGGCCACGGTGACTCCGGCACGTCGTGGAGCACCTGGCCACATCGTTCGTTTCAGGCCGGGATCTCCGTCTCTGGACTATTTGGTGGCAAGTCAGCTGCAATTTCTCATCCGGACTTTCACTTGTCCGGCAGCCGAGCGTTGGGACATCGTGTCCACCGACACCGAGCGGGATCTCGGCATCAAAGCCATGGGGCTCGGGGGATTTGAGGAACCGCTCGCCCGGATGATGATCAGCAGCATCATCACCCAACTCCGCACCTACTCCATCGGTTTCCGGGTGGATGATTGGATTTGGAAGAACCTGCCGGGCCTGCGACAGCAGCAGGAAGCCGAAATCCGCTCGCAGCTCGCCGAGAACGAGCGGGCGCTGAAACCGGAGACCCGGCAGAAATTTCCCAAGCCGCTGGTGGATGCCAACTCGTCGATGAACGCTCTGTATGCCACACTCTGGGGCGAGAGGTTGCACGAAACCCGGTTTGTCATCCCGTTCGTGGCCATGGGCTATCGGGGCAAGGTCGCCGACCTCCGTGCAGTGCTCGATGAAACTCCCGACGACCCGGCATGCGACCGGATGCTGATCGAACGCTGGGCTCCGGTGGTCGGGCTCACGGGAGCCTTCCATTTCAAACCCTACACGACCGACTGATGCCGGACACTCCTCATGACATTCAGTTTCCTCTCGCCGACTTCGACCGCAGCCTACTGCCAGAAGATCAGCGCGAGCTTCTGGGCGACTCCTATCTCCAAGCGATCCGCGAACACCTGATAGGGCAGTTCGTCGGCCAGGGCGGCGCGGCGGAAGTGGCAGTGACCCACGACCGGGTGATTATTCGTTGGAAGGAGTCCGACAAGGCCGAGTCTCTGGCGGACCAAGGGGCGAACCACCTGAAGCAGGGTAACACCGACAAGGGCATCGCCACCTTGCGCGTCGCTTTGGAACGCGACCCTGCCGACGCTGCCGCGCTGTTCAATTTGGGGATGAGTCTCGTCGAGGCGAGACACGTTGGTGAGGCGCTGGAATTGCTTGAGCGTCTTGTCGCAATCGCTCCTGATTATCCCAGTGCCTGGGTCGCGCTAGGCGTGGCACAAGGTAGCTTCGGTGAAATTGATGTGGCCATCCAATCGTTCCGCGAAGGTTTGGTCCGACACCCGCAGGATCCGTTCGCCCACAAGAATCTCGGGGCCGCGCTTTCCCAATCGGGACAACTCGATGAGGCACGCGACCACCTCAAGGCTGCCGTTGTGCTCCTGCCCTCCGATGCCCAGGCATGGCTCAACCTCGGCATGAACTTGGAGCAGTCAGGAGTGACCGCGGAGGCGGAGACCGCCTACCAACGCGTCATCACCCTCGATCCCGGCGGCCACCTCGCGGAAAAAGCTGAAGCCGGACGCAACCGGATCACACAGATCAAGTTCCGCAATGCCTGCGGCGCTTTGAGGCCGGATGTCCTGACCTACTGCGGCGATGCCATCAGGGTGTTCGAAACTATGCCCCAGGAGGAAGTCCAGCGCACCACTCTTGAAATCGCGATGCTGGGCGCCAAGGGGCTTACCGTGAACGACCCTTCCACAAAATACCAGCTGCGGTCACTGCCCGGGGACTTCACCGGACTTCATCTGCTGTGCATCGAATACGTCGGGTTCAAGATTATCGATCCCACCGTGGACATCGGCTTCGACATCTCCGCCGAGTATGCGGAGGCGTGCCGACTCCGTGGACAACCGCAGTAACCCCGTCGCCCCATGAGCTGGATCATGATAGACATTGAAGCCGACGGACCAATCCCCGGCGATTTCTCGATGATTTCCTTCGGTGCCGTGGTGGTCGAACTGGGCTTGCAACGGACCTTCTACGGCGAACTGCGGCCGATCTCGGAAAAGTTCGTGCCCGAAGCACTGGCAGTCAGTGGATTCACCCGCGAGCAGACGCTGGAGTTTCCAGAGCCGGAAAAAGTGATGCGGAGTTTCGCGTCATGGATCGCGGAGGTCGGCGCGGGCCGGCCGATGTTCATCTCGGACAACAACGGATTCGACTGGCAGTTCATCAATTTTTATTTCCACCACTTCACCGGTGCCAATCCCTTCGGATTCTCGTCCACAAACCTTGGCAGCCTCTACAAGGGCCTGGTGCGCGATACGACGAAGAACTTCAAACACCTGCGGAAAACCCGCCACACCCACAACCCGGTTGATGACGCGAAGGGGAATGCCGAGGCGCTGCTCACTATGCGGGATAAGTTGGGTTTGGGCATCCGGCTATAAGGCCCCCCAACGAAAGAAAACTCCGGATATGAAAGAGCTGCCCCTCGCCAAAGCATTCATGTTGATCGAACCAGGACCCGTGACCTTCGTCACGACCGCCGCGGGGAAGAAGAAAAACATCATGACGATCTCATGGACCCTGGTGATGCACCTCACTCCGAAGCTGGCATTCGTCACCGGCCCATGGAACCACTCCTTCCACGCGCTCATGGAAACCAAGGAATGCGTCATCGCGATACCGTCCGCGGACATGTCGGAACGGTGGTGAGGATCGGAACCTGCTCGGGGACCGACACCGATAAATTCCGCAAATTCGGGCTGACACCGGCTAAGGCCAAAGCAGTCAAGGCACCGCTCATCGCCGAGTGCATCGCGAACATCGAATGCCGCGTCATTGACTACGTGAAGAAGCACGACCTCTTCGTCCTTGAAGGGGTGCGGGCATGGATCGCTCCCGACAGCCACAAGCGCCGCACGTTCCATGCGGTCGGCGATGGCACATTCGTGGCGGACGGCGGAAGATTCAGTCATCGGGCGCTGATGGTCGAGAAGATCCCTCCGGGGTTGTGAGCGATTTCCGGCGCTTAGATAACGAAAGCCTACCACTCAATCGCGGTGGTGGAGCTTCCTCCGATTTCAGAAGAAGCCCCTTCTAAATAAATTTTACATTTGTGTTGATCTTCCCACTACCGATGATATTCCAATATTTGTCAGTGCGCTGAAGCAGAAGACGGGATCGGTTGATCACCAGTTTTCTGACGGGTAGCGGCTGACCGTTCGGATGTCGGACGGCCCGAAGAGGGAAAATCTGGAGTGTGTCTCGCAGATCGGATTGGACGATGCCTCCTGAGCCACAAGGCAGGAAACAGGTAAGTCGGTTAGCCAGCATCTTGCTGCGTTTGGAAATTCCAAACTCGAAACAGAGACTATGAAAACTATTACGGCAGCACGCCCAAGTGCAAATAACAGCAAAGCCAAGTGGACGCAAATCGCGAACACTGGCTCTACGCAATCTGGAGCAGGACCGCGAGAATATCCGGGACTTGCTAAAACCACTAACCCTATCAAGGCATGAAGCGCCCCCGCAAGACCCTCGCTGAAAAAATCGAGTCCCGTTTGAAGGTTGCCGCTGACGCCAAGAAGGCAATCGGAGTCTTGAAAGCCACCGAATCGGCGAAACAAACTAAAGCCAATAAGCGGCGCATGATGATTCTCGGAAGGACTTGTCTGAAGTTTTTCAAGGATGCACTCCCTGAGCAGCGGCCCGAAGGCTTGGAGAAAATCCTAGTCAAATGGATGAAACCCACGGATCTCGACTGGTATAAAGCGAATCCTCACGGATTGGTCTTCACCAAATTGGAAACGCCGCCACCGAATGTGGCTGGCGATGGGCACGGTGCCACTGATGAAAATCAACCTACTCCGCCTGAAAACCAGGGCGGTGCTTCCTAAAGCTACGTAATGCGGCTATCGCCCATTGACGCCGTCGCTCCCACCCCCCGGCCCAAAAGGCCGGGGGGTCACGAGCTCCCGGCGATTGAGGGCGCACTTCCGCAAACTTCGTTTGCTCCAGCGCGTTCAGGGGAAAATTCCCCCGAAACCCCCGCTGAGGCTTCTTGACAATGTCAATTCACCCGACACATAGCAATGTATCATTTAGCAAGCAAGTCAATGTCGCGATTGGATAGCTCCGCAGCTGCGGTCTTGAGCTACCGAGTCGGCTTCAAACTGCGAGATCCCCACGATGATCTGATGAAATATCCTCATCGAGACATCTCCGAAATACGCGAACATTTTTTAATCAACTGGGAGTGTCCCGGTAAATCAGAGGGTGTAAGGAAAACTTATCAGGCTATTTTGAATGAAGTCGGGAGAACCGAAACCCGCTGCAACAGCCGCCTCTGGAGGGAGTTTGAAATCGCCCTGCCCTACGAAGGCTCCGATTCTAATCGTGCGACGCTCGCCGAGGGTTTTGCACTTCGTCTGGCCACCAAATACGGGATCTCCTTAGTGGTGGCGATTCACATGCCACCCAATAGGACGACCCAAAACCATCACGCCCATTTGCTTGCATCAACTCGTTTTGTAATCCGTGACGAAAGCGGCCAGATTCGGTTGGGAGCCAAGAACCGCGAACTGGATTCCCGGGAAATGCTCGATCTGGTCAGGAAGCTCTGGGAGGATTGCCTGAACGAATATTATCAAAATTATTCGATCGACAAAACTGTCAGCTGCAGGTCCCTCGAAAAGCAAAATATCGGAAGGATTCCGACCATTCACGAAGGACCATTTTCCAAGAATGACTCACGGAAGGAGCGGGAGCGCTGCAAAATCAATGAGGCAATTCTCAAGTTGAACCTAATGGCATCACCTAAATCGATATCGCCAGCCGAGGTCCTCGGTCTGATTCCGAATATTGTAGATGGACTGCAAAGGAAGCTCTCAAAAGCCACTGAGGAACTTGGCTGGCTTTACCAAGAATTGCGCGACGAGTTGGCGGTTACCAAGCTGACTCAACGTCAAAAATCCCAAGTCGCTGCCTTGAAGCAATACATCGCCGAGGCAATCACGACCGAAGATTCCACGTTCGCTGTATCGGAGAAACTCAGGATGACCGTGAGGCGTGGCGGTATTGCCGGGGGCCCATTTGATCGACTACGCTCCAAGCTCCCATCCGCAGGCGGTGATAGTGAAGTCCAGAATGCACGCGAAGGGATCGATATTATGGCATCTCTCTTCGATGGCCCGTGCGACGAAACCCTCGACAAGTTAAAGCAATGGATCAAACGAAACGGTGAGGGTCAGCTTTGCAAACCGCCAAACCTCGACGATCCCCAAGTGCTTCAAAGGCTGCTACGCTGGCTCCACGACGTCGACACACCTGAAGCACCCGAACCACCAAACTCACCGTTGATTTGATTCAATGGTGAGTGTGACATAAAGAAATAGAAGCTCAACGCGAAGTGCGGGCTGCCGGCACTCTATATCGGCTGGATACCGGATCGCTTCTCCTCGTTTCTTCAATGGGTCGGAGGAGTTTCTTTCATCGCTTGCACCTTCCACATGGGTATTGAGGCGAGCATCACGCAAATCTGGTGGCCCTTTGAGGAGGCGGCCATGTATACCGGTTCGCATGAGCGACCGGGCCACGAAACCCCGAAATAGCGAATCATTCCAAAACCGTCCAACACTACACAATTTCAGGCTGTAAGCAGCCCCTAATAATACAGACAAACACAAAAACAAACACGACCATGAAACACCAGACACCTATCACCACCGACATTTCAAATGAGGCACTCCTCAGCTTTATTTCCGCTGCACATGCCGGCAAGAAGGATGCGTCCACCCAGCAGCAGAAAACCGCCTTCCGCCTCGCGTCCTTACTACATGAATTGTATTTCGATTTGATTTCGCTGCCCGATTCCGAAATCGAGGGATTTCTGGCCCTGGCCCGACTTTCCACAGGTCGTCCCGTTTGGGACGCTCAAAAGATTCGTGTTTCCCTGCTCATTGCCGCCGCTGTTGAGCCGCAGGACGAGCCAGAACCTGAAAATCATCCGGCCACTCCCGACTCATTGCCCTTATGGAAAAGGATGCAAATCCATCAATCGAAACAGGCCCAACTGCGCGCACAGTTGGTGGATGAAATTAGCGACCCGGCATCGGTAACCATCGGCAGCAAAACACGAAAAGAATTCGACGCCCAGTTTCTGAGGTAATGGTTGCCAGTCTCGACCCACTGAAAACCGCTACCGGGCTCCGGGATTGACGGAAAGATCCACTCCGCACCATGGCTGGAATGCTGGACGTTTGGGGGATCCTCTGGCGACGAGCACATCACCAACCTCAACCGCCCCGAAGATGCTACGCTTCTGAATTGATTCACTTCCGGCTCAACGCCGAAGGAAGCGTTTCCGAAAGGGTGGCGAGGAGTTCGGCGCCCGGGGCGGTCGAACGGAAACCGAGCACCGGAAGCAGTCCGGCGGCGCCGAGTTCCTGGCCTAGGGACGAGAGCCCTTCGCGCAATTGCGATGAGATGAGCGCCGGGTGCCTCGGAGAATCACCCGCATCCGCCAGTGCATCGAAAGTTTCCTGCACGATTCGCCAGAGTGGCGACCACGGCATCCAGCGCGGCAAGGGTTTGCCCGCGGTCAGGAAGGACCAATCGCCGGGTTGAAGGTGATAGCGGCGCGAACTGGCCCGACCGGTGCTGCCCGCCGGGCGCGGCGGTGGCTCATGGGTAAGGATGTGGCCGGAGTGCGCCATTTCCTGGATTGGCAACTGCATCGTGCGCGGACGGTAGCCGGTAAGTCTGGCAATCTCCGCCGCATGAATCGCCGGCCCGGTCGCCAAGCACAGGATGACCTCGGCACGGGCTTCCGACGCCGATCAAGGCGCACAGCACGAGAAGGAGATAAGGGGGGGAATTGTCGGATTCGGCGATCGTCTCATGCCTCGCAGCTTACCTTCTCGCGGAGGATTTCGTGCCGGAGAAACACGGGATGGGGGGATTGGGGTGTTTTGCCGCCAAAGAGGTTTCGGAGTTCTGCTTCGCCAGATTTGACTATGGAGATTGCCCGCCATTTCGGTTGCCGGGCTTGGGTGACAAGCCAGTCCGCCACAGCCGCGAGAACGCCCGGATCTCCAAGTCCGGTCGTCGCGTGCAGCGTTTTCAAACGCTGAAGGTCGATGAAGGATCCATTTTTGCACAGCCAGTCGCTGAAGCGCCGCCAAATCCTCGGTATGGCGGCCGACGCCCCGATCCACTGTCGCAAAAAGTTTGAGGTGGCTGAGGTCGTGGCGCGCAGCAAGGTAGATGACGAGATGTGCGCGGTAGTCGCGCCGGGTGAGACGGGTAAGAAACCCTCCATTGCATCGCTAGTGGGATGCGCTTTCGCGCCCCCTCCCCACTCTGGCCGGACTTACGGCAACATGGAAACTACCAAAAATATTACCGTCTTATCACCCCAACAACAGGCCGTCCTCACCCGTCTATTACCAGTAGCCAAGATTGCTACAAACGGCTCGATGGCCGGATTGCCGGTGCAACCACGAACTCACTCGCTCGTCATTGGACCTAGCGGAGGTGGGAAGAGTCACCTGGCACGATCCCTTGGGGAGAGGCTTGGACTGCCCGTCCTCGTTATCAATGTATCATCTTGGGTCGTGTTGTCCGCACGGAACGAGCCCTGGACTTTCTCCGTAATTTGTCAGTGGCTCGATTCCCTCCAACGAGGTGGAATCCTTGTGCTGGATGAGGTGGACAAACTCCACGGACCCAGCGACTGGATCGCCTATATCCGCCATGAGGCGCACGACCTCCTGGACGGGATTATCCCGCTAGCTGCTAGACTCCCCCCAGTGCCAACGGATGATCCGTGGGACACGCTCTCGGACATCCCGCAATTACTAATAGACCGCGAGGTGCTCGAAAAACGACTCAAAGAGCGGGTTTTCATCTTGGCGTGTGGTGCGTGGCAAAGCTCGTGGCGCGATAACACCCGCAAGCTTGGCTTCACGCAGGAGCAATCCTTCGTCGATCCACCGGGGCATGAACAAATTCTTCAAAGCATTGAGCCGGAACTCCGTCAGCGATTTAGAAACGAAGTGCTCTGGCTGCCGCCCATGTGCAAAACGGATTACCAGTCCGTGTCTTCGGACATCTCAAAACACCTCCGCAACCCTCTTGCCCGAAATACGTGGAACCGTCTTTCCGGAGCTGCCATTGAAGAGGCTGTCGCAGCCGGTCTGGGGTTTCGTGTCTTTGAGGAATTGATGCTGTCGGTATTGCTTAAAACTTCGGACCTTGAAGAACCCTCCAAGGAGAATTACAACTTTCCGGAAACTTGATCGCACTTTTGTATTCGCGGAGACTGGTTGCGGCCCCTCCCCCACACTCGCTTTCGCTCTGTGGGTTGATCGGGCCGGGGGGGGGCCTGCATGAAGAAACTAACACTAGGAAAAAAGACATTGCTCAGCATCAACGGACAAATTGAGACCATTCTCGAATCTATTCACGGAGGAAGGGTCAAACTCAATAAGATCAAACCCCAACGCACCGACATCGGCAATTTTGTTAGGGCTTATTTTAATACCTTAAACGAGCCCGACATTCCAAAAATCAGCGTCTTTGCGATGCAGCGTGTCAATGACTGCTGCGACATCTGGTTGGATTCTCCAGCCAATACTATCCATACATCTAGCAACGACGCAGCATGAAAAATCCACCAGCATCCATCTTGTCACCCGGTCAACAACGGGTAATGGACAAACTTCGACCGATTATAGCCCTTGCCACGAGTGGCCTCACTTCTAAACTTCCCCTCAAGCCACGAACGAGCAGCCTCATCGTTGGTCCATCGGGTATGGGTAAAAGCCATCTCGCCCGAGAGCTGGCGAAGGAAGCCGGCGTGCCTTTTTGGGAGGCCAACGTTGCCTCCTGGATCGTTCTTGGCGCGAAGGGCGGCAACCAAACTCTCCCATCGTTGGTGACGTGGATCGCCAATCGAAAGTCCGGCCTGATTTTCCTGGACGAGCTCGACAAACTGACTTCCCAAGGAGAGTGGACCAACGCGATCCGCCTCGAAATACACGACCTGATCGATGGCCGGCTGCCGGACGGCGCCATCGATGTTTCCGGAACCACCCAAATGGAGGAGCTCACGGACGACCAGGATAAGTTTGTGCGGAAGACACTCATAAAATCCGAAGTGGAGGATAAGTTGAAGAATTCCTTCATGATCGTGGGTGCCGGCGCCTGGCAAGAAGCGTGGCTGAGTCACGGCCAACCGATCGGCTTCCACCAGGAGCAGGAAGTCAAAACGCTCGCCGAGCGGATCGAACGCAAGCAGATCAAAAAGTCGATCACTCCGGAAATACTCCAACGCTTTCGCAACGAGATCCTCTTCCTCGATCCCATGACCGAGGCTGACTATTTGCACGCGATGATATCGCTGTCAGGACGGTTGCCTGTGAACCAACGTTGTCGTTTCGTGGAGCTTGCCATCAAGTCCATTCCGTCCGCGGTCGAGGATGGCCTCGGGATGCGGGTCTTCGAAGAAGTGTATGCGGCGTTTTGCTCCGAAATATACCATAGGGTCGCGGGCGACCCTATGGTCCTCGAGGAAATTTTGACCAGGGTTCCGGCCTAAAGAAATACCGATTCTTCGACAGGTTTCAACAACGAGATCTTCTGGTTTCCCAGATCACGCCTGCCATGCGCCGAAGCCTTTGGATCGAAGATCGCGAGCGAGTCGGGCTTCTGCCCTAATCGCCCAATCACGAGGCAGCGACTTGTTATTGGGCACCAGATCCATGCGCAGTTTAATTCCGTAGCTGTGAGCGATGCGGGACGCGTTCTTTGAGCCCGTGATATGCTGCTCAAAACGCTCCTGTGGTGTTAGAGACGTGGAGCCTACGTAAAACAGTATGCCAGCCACATAATTCGGATTCGCCGCCATGAACGCGGGGTCCAGAGCCGCCCGCGGGTCCAGTTCGATAAGATAAAGCAGCCGACGAAAGGCAACGTTTGCAAGCGGTTTTGCGGCAAAAAATCCGCGGCGTCCGGCACCGCGTGGCTTGTTTTGAGGGGAGTTTGTCATGGATGATGTAGTTAGTTTGTCGACCCCCAGTTGCCCGGCGGGCTCAGCAAGCACTCAAGAGTTCAACAGGAACTTCCGGCTCACCAGAGCACCGTCCGTATTTTTCTACGGACAGTCAAGAAAGAATTTATCCTGACACATTTCGCGATCTTCCACGGCTTTGGAGATATCTCTCGGTCCACACTCCGCACCGCGGTCAAATCAAGGCACCTGCTTTCCGCCCCTAATCCTTTCAAGCGCCTCTTCAGGTGTCAGCCTGCCGCTCCGAGCGGCTGCCGCCAGTTCCATAAACACCACCCCCCATACCGGATTATTCTGAAGTAGATCCCTGAGCTCCGAAACGTGCGAACGTTTGTCGAGTTTTCGAAGGTTTGCGGGTGACACGCCGAGTTCGCGGGCAATCCGCTCCAGCGCGTCCTCTGAGGGATAGCTTCGGCCGACTTCAATGTCGCTGAGAAACGACCGCGAGACGTCGGCCCTGCGAGCGAGTTCGCGAAGTGAAATCCCTTTCTGCAAGCGCAGTTCTCGAATCCGCTCTCCCATGCTTTTTGTTGCCATCCGTGTCTCCAGCTTGAAAACGAGCGACGTCGGGTCAAGGCGAAACAAAACCAACGTCCGGCGCCATTCTGATGCAGCCATAGAAAACCCGACCCAGCAAATACTTATGGCTTACTACACGATTCAACCGCTCTTTCCGCTCGGCGAAATCCTCTGTTCTCCCGGCGTTGAAAGCCTGGGTATCGACTTCATCACCTTGCTCCGCCGTCATCAGACTGGCGATTGGGGGGATCTGTGTGACGACGATCGCGCTGCCAACCAACTGGCGCTGGAAACCGACGAAGCGATTCTTTCTCAGTACCGGGTGACCTCCCCCACCGGCGTGGATGAAACCGTCTCCGTGATGACAGAGTCAGACAGATCCATGACTATATTATTGCTGTCTGGTGAACCCGTGGAGAGCCCGATGATAACTGATTTCTAGCCCCACCCGGAACCGGGAGGGCTGCCTACGCAAGGATCAGGCAATGGGCGCTGGGGATGCGGCGCTGTCGCACCTGCATCCATGCTGCCCATCCAGGTGATGAAGATTTCGCCATGAGATCCAACAAACCCAACTATTAGATCCAATACCCAATGAGATACACCATCAGAAAAACCAGCCGAACGACCGCGAGAATCGCAATTGAATCAAACCCAACGCTCGATCCTTTAAGAAAACCTGAAATCTGGCGATTTTTTCCCAGCGATACGAGTATTGCCGAAATGAGCCAAGGCGCAGTTCTCGGTCGCGAAGCTGGCAGAACCTGTGCTTTCGTCGTTCAAGTCCGTGCGCACGACCTGATCACCATCCGCGAGAAACTCCTAGAGGTCGAAGACCACCGTTGGCAATACTTTCGAGTTAGTCCGGGATTCGAACTGCTCCCGCTCGATCTTCCTAATCGCTGTCTTTCGAAACGGGAGTGCTCTAAACTTCTCGAAGTCATCGACCCAGTCGAACTGGACCAGACCGCCCTCGACGATGATGGTCTTCGTAGGTTCTTCGCTCAAAGACACCCAGACTGGCTCCAGGAAATCGCGGTGCGGCAGATTACTCATTGGAACGGTAACAAGCCCGACAAATATTTTCGCTATGCTTGTACCGAAGCAGCCGAACAAGAAATTCCTCGCTGTGTGAGGGAATCTCCGTTCGAGGCTCTCGCCCGTTTTCAGCACCTATTGAATAAAGCCCAACTTGCCCTCTGTCTCCTCAATTGCCCAAAGGCTGCGGTTATGTTCGCGACCGACAAGATTCCCCCACTCAAACGCGAAACCTACCTCATGGATCACGCGAAGGAGGCGCTCCTATTCGCTGCCGACAACCTGTCGGATAAAGAGTTGGGAATTTGTGCCTCCATTGAAATGTTCACGGCGCTTCAGTGCCGAACTTGGATGGCGCCGGACCGCCGTGCCATCCTACTCGCCAACTCATACCTGGTGAGTTTTTTCGCGACCCGCGGCGGCCCGCTTTCAGCGCTTCACGAAGAGATTCTAAAATCAATTGTGGAATTCCCTAGTCAGTGGAGCTCCTCCGATTCTGGGGGATTCCCTTCAATTCTATATAAGCTTAAAAAACACGTCGCTCTGGAAATTGACCCCATGCTCATCAGCAAACTGCTGGAAAAGGCCGACCCGGAGGACCGGAAGGTCCTCGCGGACTTCATCGCATCCTCAATGTAATAGTTGCCAATCGCTCAGAATCAAGAACTAGCATTCCTATGCAAAAACCACGCCCTCGCATAAGCCATACGATTCTCCAGAACTTTCAGCACCACTGCGATGATCGCCCACGTAATAATCGACATCGAAAGATCCTGTTTCGCCAGCTATTGGCCTTCAGGAAAGTTTAACAAGACCAGGATCAAGTTGCCCGAGAAGCCATTCTGATAGTGACCCATCCTCCGGCGTTTCCCTTCTTCAGGTTCTTCGAGCAGGGCGACAACGATCAAAGAAACTAACTGGTCTGCTAAGGGGCTCCGCCCCTCGCGCCGTCAAGGGTTTCCCCAAGTTTCGCGGTGCTGCAACTTGGGTGATTCCCCTCCCTTGACCTTGCGTCCCCGCGCTCGCCGCTTGGCAAGGG
>JACMMB010000213.1 GCA_014379305.1 Akkermansiaceae bacterium | reverse complement strand
AGCCGGATCGGGGTGACGGCGAAAATCGTGAAGCGGATCTCGTCCCTGCCGGAGGAGGAGCGGCCGGGGGTTTTGCTGAACGCATCGGCGGTGGGGATTTACGGAAACCGGGGGGATGAGCTGCTGAAGGAGGGTGCGCCGCAGGGTGAGGGTTACCTCGCAGATTTGTGCGCCGCGTGGGAAAATGCGGCGGATGAAGCGGTGCCGCTGGGAGTGCGGGTGGTGAAGCTGCGGATCGGGGTGGTGCTGGGCAAGGGCGGCCGGGCGTTTGAAAAACTGCTTGCCGTTTTCAAGGCGGGAATCGGCGGGAGATTGGGCAACGGGAAGCAATGGATGCCATGGATCCATGTGGAGGATTTGCGGCGGGCGATGTTGTTCTGCCTGTTGAATGAGGAGCTGTCGGGCGCGGTGAACGGGACGGCGCCGTTGCCGGAGCGCAATGTGGAGCTGACTGGAAAACTGGCCGGGGCGGTGGGACGGCGGGTGTTTCTGCCAGTGCCGGAATTCGCATTGAAACTGGCTTTGGGCGGCTTCGGCGGGGCTTTGCTGGCGGGCCAGCGCGCGCTGCCGGTGAAGCTGGTGGAAGCCGGCTTTGAATTCCGTTATCGGAAACTGGAGGAAGCGCTGGAGGATTTAACTTCCTGACCTTATTTTTATCTTTGCAAGGTGTGGGCGCTGTTATACTCGTATCGCCCGCTTGAAATGGTGGTCGTAGCTCAGTTGGTAGAGCCCCGGATTGTGATTCCGGTTGTCGCGGGTTCGAGTCCCGTCGATCACCCCACTTTTTTCTTCGTATCCGGCAGTGTGGCCGGCTCCGGAGAAAGAGGTGAATATGAATGATTTTTTTCGATGCAACCGCTGGAGAGCCGGATTCAATACAAGTTTCGCAATTCCCTGCTATTGGCGGAAGCGCTGACTCATCCGAGCCTTGCCTACGAGTCACAGCGGCCGCACTTCGATAACCAGCGGCTGGAGTTTCTCGGAGATTCGGTGCTCCAACTGGTGGTGACCGAGGCGCTGTTCAGGCTTTTTCCCGATGCGACCGAGGGCCAGCTGACCAAGCTTCGCTCGCGGGTGGTTTCCCGGCGGGCGCTGGCGAGATTCGCGATGATGATCCACCTCGGAGATTACGTTTTGCTGGGCAAGGGCGAGGAGGCGACGGGGGGCAGGCGGCGTTTATCGACCCTGGCGGATGCTTTTGAATCCCTGATCGGCGCGGTCTATCTGGATGCCGGGCAGGAGGCGGCGAAGGTAATGATATTGCGGCTCTTCGAGGCTGAGATCGACGGGATGGTGACCAGTCCCGACGAGCGCAATCCGAAGGGCGAGCTTCAGGAATGTTTGCAGGCGATTCATGCGATCGCGCCGGTTTACCGGATTTTGGGGGAGAGTGGTCCGGACCATCGGCGGGTTTTTCAAGCGGAGGTGACATGGTTGGACAAGGTTCTGGCCACCGGTAAAGGGAAGAGCAAAAAGGAGGCGGAAGCGCGAGCGGCTGCGGAAGCCTTGCGAATGCGGAGCTGGGAGGCTTGATGGGTCGCGCTTTTTAGTTGCGGGTCGCGCGCGGGTGGGCTTGTTTTTCCAAGCTGTCAGGAGTCGTGGAGATTTGGCAAGCGAACCCCGCCAGGCCTTAATCGGAGCAACGGTAGTTTGTCCATGTTTGCCGCGGTTTCCTGGCGGCACTTTTCATTCAGCCGTCCTTTTCCTACGGCGGATGTAGTAGATAAGCATCGCGCAAAGCAGGACCAGCAGCAGCGTAACGGACGAGACAAGTATCCAGGGAATCGGGAGGGGCATCGTGAAGGCGGTCAGCATTGGTTTTTCGAGCGCGGTTGCCAAGGGAGTGACCCAGATCAGGGTGCGATTGCCATCCGCAGTGAAGGTGGCGTTATGGGAGGTGGCGGGCCCGGGCAGGTGAATGATGGTGGTGAGGGTGCGGCCGGTGAGCTGCTTGCTGGGAATGAGGCGGGCGAGGGGGAAGGCTTGCGGCAGGTTTACCTTGCGCTGGAAGCCGAGCGTGAGTCCGCTGAAATTGATTTCGGTGGTGCCGAGAAATTCGCCAGCGCCCGGGGGCAGGTTCAGGGTGGCGGGCGGGCTCGTGGCTTCGATCAGATCAAGTGCATTGGAAAACGTAAGTGTGAGATCGATGTGCAGCTGATCGCTTTCAAGCTTGGTCTTGAGTGAATGGGATGTGAACGCGGAGATCGCGGTTACATTTCTTTTGATGATTTTTTTCACTCCCGCCTCGCCACCATAAAGTTTGGCGGCGGCGGCGGGAACGGAAGCCTGGATGCGGATCGAGCCGGAGGAGTCGGCGTTGAGCCAGAGTTCCTCGCGGGTATCGAAGCAGGAGGTAAGGCAGAAGATGCCGGGTAAGATTAAAAGGCGGGATAGGTATTTCCAAAAGCGGAAGCAAGGGGAGGCTTTTGGCATTGGATTTCGAGGTGATTTCCGCTCAGGCGATCTGGTCGCTGGAACGGAGCAGGATGTCGCTGACTTCGACGTGCGGGGGGGCGGTGAGAATGGAGATGATGCAGTCGGCGACATCCCCGGGGCTGAGCATTTTCATGCTGGCGCGGGTTTTGCTGAGGGTTTCCTCACGGCCGCGGAAATAGTTGTCCAGCAGCGGGGTATCGACAAATCCCGGAGAGACGCAGGCGACCTGAATGGGGGAATGTATCGCTTTGAGTTCGGAGCGCAGGGCATCGGTGATGGCGCGGACGGCGAATTTCGTGGGCGCATAGAAACCGCCGGAGGGGGGCACCCGGTGGCCGGACATGGAGGAGATATTCACGATGCGGCCACCGGATTTCGGGAAATGTTTCAGGGAAAACTGGCAACACAGGGAGAGGGCGAGAACGTTGACCCGCCACATTTCCTCCCAGTCGGCGGGGTTGCCATCGATGATGCGGGACAGGTATGCGGTGCCGGCACAATTGATGAGGCCGTCGATTTTTCCAAGCTTCAGAAAGATAGAGGAGATGTCCTCGCGCGAGGTGAGATCGGCCTGGATGGGTGAGATGTCAGGGTGGAGTGCGGAAGGACGGCGGGTGACGCCGAGGACGTTTGCCTCATGATCGAGTAGCAATTCGCAGAGGGCCTTGCCAATGCCGCTGGATGCGCCGGTGACGAGGAAGGTTTTGCCTTTAAGTGGAATCATTCTTGGTGACGAGGCTGGACTGCGGACGAACCCGAATCAACGCGAATGAAACGGGAGACCTGCGGGACTCAGGGTGAGGTGGACTTGAAAAGCGCGGAGAGGTTGGGCAGGTCGGCTGCCGAGTGAGCGGGCTGGGATGAGATGATCCGGCCATTGTGAAAGACGAAGGCACCGGGCATCTGGAGGCCATCGCCGGCGAGGTGGCCGACTCCGCAACCCTTGAAAACCGAGATCGCGCCACGCCACCATACCTGCGGGCCAAAGAGTTCGAAGAAGCCACCCTTGCCTAAGCCGAAGGAGCGGTAGAGCTCGCAACGGGGATCGGCGATCCGTGGAGTGTCGGAGTTGTGACCGAGATAGTTGATTTCCTGGCCAGACTGGAGCATGTGGACCAGAACGAGGCTAGCGTTGTTGTGTTTGGCCTGCTGTTCGAGATCCTGGAGACCGCGAAGGATTTGGCGGGTGAATGTGCAGCCGAAGTGGCGGAGGAAAACGAGGACCAGCGGTTGTTTCCGCGAGGCTTCGTAGAGAGTTTGGCCGTTGGATAAAAGATAGGTATTGGCAGCTTCGGGGATTGAGTAGGGTTCCCTGCGTGAAAGGGGAATGCCGGTATGGGCCAGGACGGCGCGCCAGAGGATGATGGCGATCAACGGCAACCAGATGATGCTATCGAACGCAAGTGGAACGAGCGTGGCGGGCGGGAGCTGTCGCTCAAGGATGGAGAGGCCGATGAAGGAAATGGTGAGGCAGCTTTTAATGAAGAGGACAAGGACGATGGGCCAGTGGCGGATGGGATTTTCCGCGCCGATGATCAAGGCGATGCCAAGAGCGCCGATGATGATCCCGAGGACGCGCCAGAGGGTGGGGTGGTTCGGGCGGGGGATGCCTAACAGATCAAAAGCGTTATGAGGGCAGCAAATTGCCCAGATTGCGAAAAGAAGATGATAGGCTCCGAGCAGCAGGAGGGT
>JACMMB010000024.1 GCA_014379305.1 Akkermansiaceae bacterium | reverse complement strand
GGTATTGGCGGGCGTATTGGATAGCGATGCCGGGCGCAAGGCCGCCCGCTTCGTGCGCTTTTGCGATTGTTTCAATATTCCCATTGTGACTTTCGTCGATGTGCCGGGTTTCCTTCCCGGCACCGCCCAGGAATATGGCGGCCTGATCAAGCACGGCGCCAAACTGCTGTTTGCCTTCGCCGAGGCAACGGTGCCGAAAATCACCGTGATTACCCGAAAGGCCTACGGAGGGGCCTATGTGGTCATGTCGTCCAAGCATCTGCGAGGCGACTTGAACTATGCTTGGCCATCCGCCGAAATTGCCGTGATGGGGTCGCGTGGCGCAACTGAAATCATCTATCGCAGCGAACTCGGTGACAAGGACAAGATTGCCGCCCGCGTGAAGGACTATGAAGACCGCTTCGCCAATCCGTTCGTGGCGGCGGAACGAGGTTTTCTCGATGAAATTATCATGCCCCACTCAACCAGAAAACGCATAGCTCGGGCCCTTGATATGCTCCGCCATAAGGAATTGAATAACCCATGGAAAAAGCATGATAATATTCCACTTTAAGGATTGAATTTATGATTTTGCTTTCAACTTTGATGAAACGATTTGTCCAAGTTGGGACACTGACGATTTTGGATGCGGAGGGAAATCCACACATTTTCAAGGGCGCACCAGGGCCGGAAGTAACTATTCAGTTGAAAGATCGAAAGCTCTACAGGTCTCTGTTCCTAAATCCGGAACTCCACGCGGGCGAGGCCTATATGGACGGCACCCTGACGATAGAGAAGGGAACCATTCGTGATTTTCTGGTGCTTGCTGAGTTGAATGGCAACAACCTTAGAAAACATCCTTTGCAAAGTTTTTTGCACAAGGGCTTGAAGCGCGTTCGAAAGCTGCACCAACGTAACGATGTAAAAGCCGCAAAGCAGCACGTTCGCCACCACTACGATCTTTCCAACGAACTCTACAAATTGTTTTTGGACAAAGACCTCAATTACTCGTGCGCCTATTTCGTCAAACCTGATGATACGATCGAAACGGCACAACAAAACAAACTCCGCCATATTACTTCCAAGCTGGATTTAAAACCCGGCCAACGTGTTCTGGATATCGGCTGCGGCTGGGGTGGCATGGCGCTTTATCTGGCGGCTGTTGCAGATGTTGAAGTGTTGGGTGTGACCCTTTCAACCGAACAACACGCCCTGGCCAATCAGCGGGCGAAAGAGCGTGGACTTGAAAAGCGCGTGCGTTTTGAGTTGATGGATTACCGCGATGTAAAAGGTCCTTTCGACAGGATCGTGTCCGTTGGCATGTTCGAGCATGTGGGTATTACCCATTATGATAAGTTTTTCAACCATGTGCGGGACCTTTTGAAACCGGACGGGGTGGCGCTTTTGCATTCCATTGGCCGCAAAGGCGGGCCCAGTACAACAGGGGCATGGATACGGAAGTATATTTTCCCTGGCGGCTATTCTCCGGCTTTGTCAGAGGTTTTGGCAAGCGTGGAGCGCTCAAAATTGTGGGTGACAGATATAGAGATTTTGCGGCTGCACTATGCCAAAACCCTAAGAGCCTGGGAAGAGCGTTTCCAGGCCAATCGCCCCCAGATCACCGCCCTGATGGATGAACGCTTCTGCCGGATGTGGGAGTTTTACCTCATCGTCAGCGAGCTGAGTTTTAGTGAGGGCTCGCATATGGTGTTCCAGATGCAGCTTGCGAAAGAACGGGAAGCCTTGCCGATCACTCGGGACTACATGGCGCAGGTCGAAGCCCAGTTGAAGGTCTAGATCAACTCACCGACAAGATCATACTCTTCGGCGTCCACAATGCGGACACGCACCATGTCGCCGGGCTTCAGAGATGTTTCACCGGGAAGGAACACGTTGCCGTCAATCTCCGGCGCATCCCACGGCGAGCGCGCCACAGCTTCCTCATTTTCCAGATCAATGGCATCAACCAGCACGTCGATCTCGCGGCCAATCTTGGATTGGAAGATCTCAGCGGAAATCTCCTGCTGGGCCTCCATGAAACGATTGTAGCGCTCGACCTTCACTTCATCCGGCACTTGAGCCAGACCAAGATCATTCGCCTTGGCGCCGGACACAGGCTCGTATTTGAAACAGCCGACCCGCTCCAGCCTGGCTTCCTTCATCCAGTCCAGAAGGTAACTGAAATCCGCATCGGTCTCGCCGGGGAAACCGACGATGAAGGTCGAGCGGATCGCAATGTCGGGACAAATTTTCCGCCATGAGGCCAAACGGTCCAGCACCTTTTCCTGGTTCGCCGGCCGCTTCATTGCTTTCAGAACATTGGGTGCCGCATGCTGAAACGGAATATCCAGGTAGGGCAGGATTTTTCCCTCGGCCATGAGCGGGATCACATCATCGACATGGGGGTAGGGGTAAACGTAATGCATGCGCACCCACGCGCCCAGATCGCCCAGTTCCTTGGCCATGTCATAAAATTTGGCGCGCACTTCGCGGCCGTGGAATTTGCTGGTGGCATATTTCGTATCCACCCCATAGGCGGAGGTGTCCTGGCTGATCACCAGCAGTTCCTTCACGCCGGCTTTCACCAGGCGCTCAGCCTCGTAAAGCACCGATGCCACGGGCCGCGAAACAAGGTCACCGCGAATGGACGGAATGATGCAGAAGGAGCAGCGGTTGTTGCAGCCCTCGGAAATTTTCAAGTAGGCGTAGTGCTTGGGCGTCAGGCGCAGGCCCTGGGGCGGCATCAGGTCATACTTGGGATCATGCACCGGTGGCAGCGCGTTGTGGACGGCCCCCACTACCGCTTCGTATT
>JACMMB010000212.1 GCA_014379305.1 Akkermansiaceae bacterium | reverse complement strand
GGGTCCATCACAGATGCGCGCGAACTCTTCGACCTCTCGGAAGCATCAGCCGTCGCCTGATCCAAAGTTTAGGATTCAAAATCATGGCCCTCGAACCAGTCAAACAAGTCACCGGCACCGGCGTTTTCATCCCCGGCGCGGATATCGATACCGACCGCATCATCCCGGCCCGTTTCATGAAATGCGTCACCTTCGATGGTCTCGGCGAATTCGCTTTCCACGATGTCCGCTACGATTACGAAACCGGGGATAAGACCAAGCATCCGCTGAACGATGAGCGTTTTCAAGGTGCCTCGATCCTGATTGCCGGTGTGAACTTCGGCTGCGGATCATCCCGTGAGCACGCTCCTCAATCACTCAAGAAATACGGCTTCAACGCGATCATCGCCGAATCCTTCGCGGAGATCTTCTACGGCAATTCCACCACGCTCGCCATGCCCTGCGTGATGGCCTCAGCGGCGGACATCGCCAGCCTCCGCGACTCAGTCGAAAGCGAACCAAGCACCGGGATCACCATAGACCTGGAGAATATGAAAGTCCGCACCTCCGGCCTTGAGTTTTCCGTGAACATGCCCGATTCAGCCCGCGAAGCCCTCGTTTCCGGCCGCTGGGATCCCATTCAGGAACTTCTGGATAACGAGGCCGCCATCAACGAGCGGGCCAAGGCGCTGCACTACGTCTGAGGAATCCAAGCATGCCCGAGCAGCGACCCACGCCCCCGGGCATCGCCCTCTTCGACATGGACGGCACGCTGCTGGCTTGGGATTGCCAGCTCCTCTTTCGCCACCATGTGATCCGCGCGGAGACATGGCGCGCTTTTGCCGTGCCGCTGTTCCTCGCGTTCCTGCCCTTCGCCAAGCTGCTGGGAACCGATAACATGAAGCGCGTCTTCCACAGCTTCCTATGGAAAATGCCAGACAATCGCAAAGCCGAACTATCAAAGGAGTTCGCCGGAAAACTACTTCCGAGCATTTATCCGGAGCTGAAATCCGCCATCCGAAATCACCGCGAAGCCGGCCATCTTACCATTCTCAGCTCCGCGAGTCCGGAATGCTACGCCATGGAAGTAGGCAGGCTTTTGGGTTTCACCCTCTCGTTGGGCACCGTCTTGGCAGACAGCTCCCTTTTTCCCGATCTCGAAAACCACAAGGGCGCGAACAAAGTGACACGTCTCCGGGAACTACTGCCTTCATCGTATTTCAACAACGGCAGACTCATCAATTCGCACGGTTACTCCGACAGCCTTGCCGATCTCCCGATGCTCGCCATTTGCGACACCGCCACCATCGTGAATCCCACAAGAAAGCTCACCGCCATTGCGGTTAAGAACCACTGGACCATCCTCCGCCCTGGCCGTCCGTGGAAATCGGATTTCGAGAAGGGCTGGCGCAGCATCCTGCTTCTGCTTGCCCTGGGGAAAAATCCCGCAAAGCTCTGAATCATGTCCGGCCGCGTTTTTTTCCTCAGACTCTCGGCGATCATCGCCACCGGCCTGATGACCGCCGGATTGTTTCCGCCCTATAACTTTTCGTGGCTGGCATGGATCTGCGTTTTGCCCATGCTCATCGCCCTGTGGAGCATCAAGGGCTCTCACCGGGCGAAAAAGGGCTTCCTTATCGGCTTCCTCGCGGGTGCTTTGGGTTTTTCAATACAGCTAAGCTGGATCGGCGTCGTTTCATGGCTTGGAGCCATCCTCCTCCCTCTCTATTTAGGGTTCTTCTGGGGAATATTCGGAGCCTTCGCCGCCTCTGCTGGAAATCCCTGGCAGCGGAAAAACGGTATCCTCGAAACGCCACTGCACAGCTTGATTACCGCATTCACCCACGCCACTATCTGGGCGGGACTTGAGTGGTTTCGAGGCTGGTTTCTGACTGGCTTCGGGTGGAATGGACTTGGCGTCGCCTTTCACGACTCTCTCGCCATATCCCAGGCCGCCGACTTGTTGGGAGTCACCGGTCTATCACTGATGCTGGTATTTTTCCAAGCCATCCTCTTACAGGTCGGCCATCGGGCACTGCAAACACGCTTTGACGGAAAGCGCCGCCCGCAGTGGGATTTTATCCTGACCGCCTTGGGCATCGGCATACTTGCAGCCTATGGCCTGATCCGCATCTCATTGGAAAAAAACAGGGAAAGCATTCCACTCAAAAGTCTGCTCGTCCAAATCAACATCCCGCAGGATGCCGGGAGCGTGCTCTGGAGCATGGAAAAAATTCATATGGCCTACGAGGATGAGACCCTTGAAGCATTGAAATCGCTTGAACAGGACAAAACTCCCGATTGGGTCTTATGGCCGGAAACAGCCCTCAATGGCCGGATCATCCGCGCTGACGATGGGGCATGGGGTGCCTGGTGGCAGAATACCGAAACCATCAACCGGGTCCGCGATGGCGGTCGCTTCGATCTCATTTATGGCGTGGTCGAAATCGAGGGAGAGGGGAAGGGAGGGGAATTGTTTCAGAAGGAGAACCCGCGCATTTACAATTCAATCGCCGTCCAGACCGCCGACGATGAACTCGAAACATTCCGCAAACGCCACCTTGTGATCTTCGGGGAAACCATTCCTTTCGTAGATTCCATCCCCTTTCTCAAACAAATATACGAGCAGCAGGCCGGGGCAAAATACACCGGTTCATTCACTGCCGGTCCATCGCTTGATCCTTTACCCATCATGCTGAAGGGAATCGAATTGCAGATCATCCCTTCGGTCTGTTTCGAAGACACTGTTCCCAGACTGACGCGGAAATTCGTCCGCAATGCACCGCAGGTCATCGTCAATCTCACCAACGACGGCTGGTTCAAGGAATCCGCAGGCGCCGCCCAGCACTTTGCCAATGCCCGATTTCGTGCAATCGAATTGCGCCGTCCGATGCTCCGTTGCGCCAATACCGGGGTCAGCGCGGCGATCAACACCATCGGTTCCACCGATCATCCGCAAAGCGGAAAATCCCAAATCATCGCTGATAGCAAGGGCAGCACTTTCGTGCGCGGCAGTCTCCTGACAGATCTGGAGATTCCCTTGCGCCCCGGCTTTTCCCTTTACGTCCTCATCGGCGATTGGGGAATTATCGGCCTTTTCCTCGTGGGCATCGCTGCGGCGATTATTTTCCGAACAAACCAAAAATCCATTCCGGCGGACGCGGGTCCATCCCCGTCCCAAAATAAAATCCCGTGAGATGGAAAAACAGCGGCGCGGCGAAGCAAAGCGAGTCGATGCGATCCATGACTCCGCCATGACCGGCGATTGTCGAACCCCAGTCCTTCGCTCCGAGATCGCGTTTGATCGCGGACATCACCAACCCGCCAAAGAAGCCCGCGAGACAGATCAGCAGTGACATCAGCGCCGCCTGCCACGGATTGAACGGCGTCACCCAGCTCATCCCCGTGGAGATCAGGATGGTTGTTAAAATCCCGCCGACCGTGCCTTCCACGGTTTTATTGGGACTCAACAATGGCGCGATTTTTCTCCGCCCGAGCAGCTTTCCCCACACATATTGGAACACATCACTTGCCTGCACGGTGAAAACGAAAAAGAACAGCAATGCGGCGTTTCCCCCATCCCAGTCCTTGATTGGAAGGGTCATGATCAATGGCATGTGGCTTACGAAATAAACACAGGTCAGCAGTCCCCACTGGATTTTCGCGGTTGTTGCCAGAAAGTCCTTTACCTCGCCCGTGAGCACTTTCCGTATAGGGATGAAGATGAAGCCGTAAACCGGAATGAAAATGCTTGCGAGTCCGTACCAATGGATTCCCACGAGGAAGTATTGAATCGGCAATATAATGAAAAAGCTCCAGAACAATACCTTGTGATCGCACGTACGAGTCTCGTTCAGCGTAATGAACTCGCGTAGTGCAAGAAAAGAAATCAGGCAGAAGAGCACCACCGTCGTCCAATGTCCCAGGTAAAGTGTCAGCGCGAATACACCGACCATGAACCACCACGATCGCGTCCGCGCGTTGAAATTCGCAACCCCCGCCTTCTTTATTTCATCAGTTGTCCTTCTGGCCATCCACCAGCCAGCGATGCTTGCCACGACCAGCAGGGCAAGCACTCCAGCCATCATCCAAATCATTTCCCTACTCATCTGTATTGTTCTTTTGCAAACCCACCGCAACCGCACTTCTAGCTCTGGCTAAAAAATCCTCCCGGTTCTCACCGACTATTATTTCCAAAGGGGAATGCACGGTAATCCTTCCAATCAGTGGCACTGGCAGGCTCTGGCCCTTGGGTAATATCCGGTTCAAATTTTGCAAACTCACGGGAATCAGAGTGCATTGCGGGTGGCTGTGGTGCAGGTGGTGCAAGCCTGGCTTGAATTGCTGTAATTGCCCATTCAAACTGCGGGTGCCTTCCGGAAAAATGATGATCGAACGTCCCTTTTCCAACTCATCGGAGATCGCCTGCAGCGGGTGCGAGCGATCCTTCGGACGACCTTTCCGATCCAACAGAATGGCTTTGAAAACCTTGCTCGCGATCCAATTGCGGAGACGGGTCTTGGTCCAATAGTCCCTCGCCGCCACCGGCGATGTGTTTTCCCGAATCTCTCTCGGCATCGCCGCCCATATCACAAGAGCATCAAGATTGCTGGCATGGTTTGCGAAAAAAATGCACGGGGCGCCGGTCCATCCCTTGACCTCGCTTACATTCACGCCAGTGCACAAGCGCACGATCATTGCCAGAATTTCCCCGTTCATGGTTTTTCTTTCAAGCTTTTGGAAATCCGTGAAAGCCTCCGCCACAATGTGATGATTTCCCCCGCTATCATGATTGTCAGCGCCCAGAAAACCCAGTCGAAGCCCGCCGGGAAAACTGCTTTGATCGCGCAGGCTCCGGTCGCCAAAGCCATACGCTGCGGCTTGGCCATCGGACCGCAAAACTCGTGTCGTCCTGTTAGACCCGCCCCTTGCATTCGAACGCACGCCGTAAACACCGCCAGCGCGGCAGCGAGCCAGCCAAGATGAATCCCCCAGGGCACCTGCCATGTGTTCAGGCCCAATCCCGCCAATATGATCACATCGGCGATCCTGTCCGGCACTTCATTGAAGAGATCCCCCGTCACGCTTTTCCTGCCACCCTCGATCGCCACCATGCCGTCCATCATGTTACATAATAGCCGCGCCTGAATCATTACCGCCGCTCCAAGAAACCACCACGGAGACAAGCCAGATTTCGAGATCAGGAGAAAAATAATACCTGCTCCGAGCGCGAAAAACACACTCATGACGGAGATTGAATTCGGGCTGACCCCGGACCTGACAAGACCGCGCGACAACCAACCAGCCCACGCTGTAGCTCGCGATTTCAAAGGCCTCCTCGCACTCACATCCGTGGCACCATCCATAAGCCCTCATTATTCAACCCATTCATATTTTGCCAATCCATATCCCGAATCAAACGCCGCATCGATAACCCTGTTAGACACTGAAATGCTTTTTTTCCTTGCGGGATCTCAAAAGACTGGTTGGCTAGCGCCGAATTTAATCGCCCGCCGGTATAAATCCACACGATGTGGCACACAAACCGCTCAGGAACCCAACGTTAATACTCAACCACTACTTTACGAATGATCCATTCACAGGAAACGAAGCCCTTGTCAGTTGTTAGCAAACTTCAAAGCAATCCTTCGGATTCTTACATCAATCGCCGCAAAGTCATCGGGACTCTCGGATTTGCCACCACCGCCCTTTGCGCTTCCTCAATCACTGCAAGTGCAGGTTGGTTTGGAAAAAAAGAGGCCGAACTTCCCATCGTTAAGGTAAAATCCATCCCGAGCGATACCATGCGGTCTGCCCGCACAGTCCGCTCCACTCCCACCAGGAACATTGGCGGGTTTCCTGATGAATGGGTCCGCCTGCAAGGCAATAATCTAACCCAATACGTCGCTTATTTGAATACGCTGAAAATGCAAAACATCAGTGCTCAGGACGTCATCTCCGCACATGCCAAACAACATGGAACCGTCTGGAATAGCCTTCCGCCAAGACAATGGTGGACCCGCATGGGCTATACTCTGCGTGTCGTGGATCGCATTTCATCAGCGATGCGCGTCCCGGTAAAAGAGATTGTTTCCGCCTACCGCTCTCCCGCATACAATTCCTGCTGCGCCGGTGCGAAGGCGGGTTCCTATCACCAGGCGAATGTCGCCATCGATGTCCAATTCGAGACCAGCGCATACAATGTCACTGCGGCTGCACGAAGCCTGCGCGACCGCGGCCTGTTCAAAGGCGGTATCGGCAGCTACCCTTCATTCACCCACATCGATACCCGTGGAGCGAATGTGAATTGGTAAGGGATCATTTGGTCGCAAAGCGATTGGTGACGCATTCCGGCCATTATCGCCGATCAGATTGGGCATATCATTCTTTCATTCGTTAGTTATGCTGATGGCATGACCTTCGCTACGAAAATTACCATCACCAGAATGATTCTGGTGCCGGTTTTCGCCGTATTCTCAATTTCCTACGGACACAGCGTCAGAGAGGACAGTCCAATGGAACTATACCGTTGGTGGGCGTTAGCCACTTTCGTCACCGCCGCCGCCAGCGATGGCATAGATGGCTGGGTCGCCCGCCGCTTCAATCAACGCTCCGAATTGGGAGCCTATCTTGACCCTATCGCCGACAAAGCACTCGTTTTCACGGCAATCGTTATCCTGTCCATTTACGAATGGGGTGGTGACGGCTGGCGATTGCCGCTCTGGTTTGCCTCCCTCGTGATCGCCCGGGATTCAATGATTCTGGCAGGCATTCGTTTCATCCACTCGACCAAACATCCGGTTGAGATACATCCCCACTGGACTGGTAAGGTTTGCACTTTCAGTATCTTCGCAGTGCTGGGCTGGATGATGTTTGGGCCGCTTCCCCTATCTCCTTCTTATCCCTGCGCCCTCGCTGCGGTTTTCATCATTTGGTCAATGATTACCTATATCAAACAGGGACTTGATATCCTCAAGCGGCCCAAAGCCCGGGATTAGCTTGTGGGTTGATGAAGGCATTTCTTCCACCCATCATCTTTGAAACCATGTGGATCGCAAAAACCAAGTCCCATCTCAAAAAGCAGCTGAATGATTGCTCCCAGCCTGTCATCCTGGTTCCAACGATGGGTGCCCTTCATCTCGGCCATGCCGGTCTCATCGATATGGCACGCCAGAGGGCAGGCAAATCCGGCACCGTCATCGTTTCAATATTCGTCAATGCGATCCAGTTTGATAACGCGGGCGATTTTGAAAAATATCCCCGACCTTTCGATGCTGATATAACCGTTTGCCAACTCCATGGAGTGGATGGTGTTTTCGCGCCTGGACACAACGAGATGTACTTTCCGGATCGCTCAATTACGGTTACCGAAGAATTGCTCTCCAAAGGTCTTTGCGGTGACACGCGGCCCGGACATTTCGATGGAGTATGCACTGTCGTTCTCAAGCTCTTCAATCTCACTCGATGCGACGCTGCCGTATTTGGCGAAAAAGATTTCCAACAGCTTGCCATCATCCGCCGTCTGGTCCGCGATCTTGATCTGGATGTCGAAATCATCCTACACCCCACAATCCGGGAGATTGACGGTCTCGCCATGTCGTCCCGAAATGTCCGCCTTCTTTCAGGACATCGAAAGGACGCCCCCCGTATCCGCAAGGCTTTATTGGCTGCCGGGGAAATGACATCCGCCCAACAAATTCTGGACACAGCCCGACAGGAAATCGAAAAATCCCCATATCTGAAAATCGATTATCTAACACTAGTGGATGCGGAAACTCTTTCACCTGCGGCAAATCTCAATACTCCCACAATCCTTGCCTGTGCGGTGTATTATGACGATGTGCGGCTTATCGACCACATCGGCATAAGGCGATGATCTTATTGTATTAAGCTCATATCAAACCAGTCTTCCACGCCTCAAGTGGGCATTCTTCCTGCTCATCAATTTTACCATGCAGCCCTCTCCCACTGTCGATCTATCCGGTTTTCTAATCACGCTCCGACACCTGATTCGAGAGCCTTCGGTTGTAGGAGCGGAGGACTCTTTTTTTCGGGTCCTGCGCCGGGAATTGGAGGAATTGGATATTTCCGTAGAACGGCATAGCGGAATTCTTGTCGCACGGGGAAACGACCCTGAAAGCATCATTCTATCCGCACACATTGATCGGCACGGCCTCGTATGCACCGGCCCTAACGAATTTCAATACGCGGCTTTTATCGCGGGAAATCGCGGGGAACTCACTGGTGATTCTGTCTCCGAACAAATGATTGCAACCATTGCAGACCGTTTCACAGGCCAGCGCGTTCAAGCCCACCTTCCCTATACAGGCACATATATCGGGCAAGGCACCATCTCATCCGGATATCTTTGTCCGAATCGCCTCAACCTTATCTTTGAGCTGAACGGTCTTGATTACCTGGAGCCAGGCACCCCGGTCTCTTTCCTGGATCGACTCAAACTCAGTGACACTCATATTTACGCTCAACTCGATAACGTTGTCAGTGTAGCCCTCATCATTTATCTATATAGCCTCGGCTTCACCGGAACAGCCCTATTCACTGCTCAGGAAGAAGCCGGACGAAGCTGGCGCTATGCCCTTGCGTGGTTTCAGCGGGAAGCCATCACCACCCGCCGCCTCCTTGTCCTTGATACAAGTCCCTACCCCACACCCGAAGCCGCCGCCGCGCAGGATCTAGTACTTAGAAAAAAGGATGCGAGCGCACTCTTTGATCCCAAGTTCACTGCGGATATTGAAACGCGCTGCAACTCCCTGGGCATTTCCCACTCTTTCAAAGACGAATGGATAGAAAATCGTCGCTCGGAAGGCGGAAGGCCATACTCGCTCGGAAGAACAGAACTGGGACGTCTTGCCGCAGCCAGTCATGGGATGATTAACGGCACTACGCTCCAAATCCCAACCATTGGGTATCATACTGCCGAGGAAACCGCATCATTGTCTTCGATTAAAGCAGCCATAGGCCTGCTCTGTACTTTTTTAAAATAAACAACTTGTGGCCTTCAACCCGCTAATCAGAAAAAAATAAGCGGATTTTGTGATTATAGAGATAACTTGTCTGCGGGGAAACGCTTCTACTCTTGTTCCCAAAACCAACCAAAAAAAAATAAACTTATGAAACCTCTATTATCAGTCGCTATCGCCGGAGCCTTTGCTCTCGCCTCTTCATTTGCCGCCGAGATCGGCAAACCAGCCCCTGCCTTCACAACCAAAAATGTCAAAGGGGAAAAAGTCAGCCTTGCTGATTTCAAAGGCAAAGTGGTCGTCCTCGAATGGCTCAATTTCGATTGTCCATTCGTCAAAAAACATTACTCCAGCGGTAATATGCAAAAACTCCAATCCGATTCCATCGGCAAAGAAGTTGTTTGGCTCACTGTCAATTCCTCGGCGGAGGGCAAGCAAGGATATCTTGAAGGCTCAAAACTTGCGGAAAAAGCGACTGCTGAAGGCAGCAAGGCATCCCAGATTCTCGTCGATTCGGATGGAGTCGTTGGCAAAGCCTACGATGCAAAAGTCACCCCGCACATGATGATCGTGTCCAAGGACGGCAAACTCGCATACTCTGGCGCGATTGACTCGAAAGCATCCACCGAAGTGGCTGATGTCGAAACCGCCGATAAACTTTTTGCGAACGCACTCGATGCGGTTATCGCGGGCAAGGAAGTCATGGACGCCAAAAACGAGCCTTACGGCTGCGGCGTCAAATTCTAATTTCATATGTAATTCACCGTTGTGTTTCGGTAAAACCGTCGCCTCCCAAGGCGGCGGTTTTTTCTTTATCCATCCCGTTATTAGCACCTCCTAGATAAAACCACCTCACCACCGATCAATGTTGGACGTTTTATCCCCAATGTTCGAAAATTCTTCATGCGCACCGCCCATCCCTCCGCTGATCTGTTCACTGCCCATCGCAAAAACCTCGCATACCTGCTCAAGCCTAACAGTATTGCCATCATTCACTCGAATGACACCTATCCATCCAACGCGGATGCCTCACTACCCTTTAAACAAAACTCCGATCTATTCTATCTTTCCGGCATCTCGCAGGAAGAAACCATTCTCTTCCTTTTCCCTGATGCTCATGACCCAAACGACCGGGAAATTCTCTTCTTAAGGGAAACCAACGAGACCTTGTCAATCTGGGAGGGAGCCAAGCTCACTAAATCCCAATGCACGGAAACCACCGGCGTCGCACGGGTTGAATGGCTTTCCGCATTCCAGGCCCTCCTTCAGCGGCTGATCCCCCTCGCCGAAAACATTTACCTTCCAACCAACGAGCACCTCCGCGCTGACACATCCATCGCGACCCGTAACTCGACCTTTATCCGGGAAATCCAATCCCGCTACCCCCTCCACAATTACCAACGCCTCGCTCCGCTTATCAACCAGCTTCGCGTTATAAAATCCGAGGTCGAAATTTCCCTGACAAAAACCGCTTGTCGAATCACCGAAGCCGGCTTCCGCCGTATCCTGCCAATCGTCTCCCCCGGTCTTGGAGAGTGGGAAATCGAAGCCGAGTTCATCCACGAATTCATTCGTAGCGGCTCCCGCGGCTTTGCTTACCCGCCCATCATCGCGAGTGGCAAAAACACATGCATCCTCCACTACACCGCCAATGACCAACTCATGAAAAATGGCGATCTCCTCCTCCTTGATGTCGCCGCCGAATATGCCGGTTGGAACTCGGACATGACCCGCACCATACCCGTCTCAGGAAAATTCACCCCGCGCCAGCGCGATGTTTACAATGCGGTCCTTCGTGTCATGAGCTATGCCAATTCCATCCTCCGCCCTGGCATCTTCCTTTCAGACTTCCAAAAAGCCGTATTGCAATTCATGGAGACCGAACTGATAGACCTGAAACTTATCTCCAGAGCAGACGCCGCCATGCAAACAGAAGAAAAGCCTCTCGTGAAAAAATATTTCATGCATGGCACATCCCACCACCTCGGACTTGATGTCCATGACGTTTCCCCACCCAATCAGCCTGTTGCCGCAGGCATGTTATTCACCATCGAACCCGGGATCTACATTCCCGATGAAAACATCGGTATCCGTCTCGAAAATAACTATCTCATCGGCGCATCGGAAAATTTTGATCTCATGTCTTCCATCCCTCTCGATCCTAATGAAATCGAATCCCTGATGGCCTGAACTGGATAAAACGCGCTCAAGATCCTGCCGGGTTACCTAGCCTTCTCCCTCAGGAAAAATCTCTTCCAACTGCGTCTCGACATGCTCATCCATCCACCTTTCCAACGCGGATTTCATGACTCTTAAAACTTCCTTCTCCTGATTGGAAACGTCCACATCATTATAAATATCGTTTGTTAACCCGAATAATCCGAAATGGCGTCCTCCGTCCGCCGTTGGTGTGCAAATCAGCTTCCACTTCTCTGTCATCAGACAACGCTGCTTCGCACGGATCAAGGGCTCCTCGAACTCACTCTTGAGAACAAACTGATAATTGAACGAATCCTCTATCCTGGTCATTTGATCCATCGGCGGCAGCTGTGGTCTGTCCGCTCCCTTTACCCGGAACTGGATGAAAGGAAATCCCGTCTCTGCATAGAAGGCTTTGCTCTTCGGCTCACCGGTTCCCTTGATCCATGAGGCCACGCTTTGTCCTTCCCATAAAGCTGGCTTCTCCACTTCCAAGAGATCTGCGAGCGTGGGGATAATATCAATTGTCCTGACGTGTTCGCTTATTTTGGCGGCCTTCGTCCCGGGAACACGGACTATCATCGGTACATGATTAGCCTGAAGCCCCCCATTGAAAGTCAGACCATGACCCAGAGTCACATCTTTTTCATACAGATTGTCTCCGTGATCCGAGGTTATCAGAATGATCGTATTGTTCTCGATACCTCTGGATTTCAGAGCATCCAGAATCCTTCCCACATGATCGTCAAAATGCCGGGTACAACCATCGTACAAATTCCGGATCTGCCTTATTTCCTTTTTTGGCAAGGCCTTCCATTTCGATTCCAAATTCGTCTTTCCGATAAAGGAATCGATATCAAAATCCACTCCGTTCTTGTTTGCACCCGCGTAATCCGGATCGGTAAACATACTTGAATATGGCTCCGGATTTCGATATGGCAGATGATTGCATGAATAAAATATATGCCAGAAAAACGGCTTGTTTTGCTGCACGACCCACTTCAACCGTTTCTCCACCCGATCCGTTACCACGTCTGGCGTTACAAATTGCGCAAACGATCCCAACTGGGGAAAAATCGAGTATCCCGCAGGATGATCGAAGTATAGTGGAATTACGAAATGGGCCATCACCACCGCCTGGCTCATATACATTTTAAAATTGTCAAAACTTGATACTGCAACATGGCCGAATCCCATCGGCATCAGCTCATAATAGCCCGCGCACCAATCCCCGAAGGCCGCCGTATCATAGCCTTCTTTCTTTAGAATTGCTGCCATAGGCTGCATTCCGGCCGTTGCAGCATTCAGGGTTTTTTCATTCGGATACATGTGCCGGAACCCGTGCGTATGAGGATATTGCGAACCCATTAATGAAGTCCCTGATTCCAAAGTGGAGGCAATTGGCGTGAAACAGTTGGTAAAATTCACCGACTCTCTTGCCAGCGCATCAATCCGTGGTGAAACCCCCCCGGCTGCCAGTCCATCCTTACTGACCGGCTCATATCCGGTGCAACCCAGACGGTCCCCACGCAATGAGTCTGAACCGATGATAATCACGTTTGGACGTTCCGTTATAACCTTTCGGGCATGCTCTGATTGCCCGCTCTCGAGCCATCCGTTCGTAAAAACCGCCACGCCAACCAGACAACACCCGACAAAAACCATGGCCACACGCATCTTCAGAGATTTCATCCTCATTAACCACCAGACCATCGCGTATAAAATCAAGACTGCCGGGACTATGATGAATAAAACGTAATTCACCGAAGATTTGATTGATTCCGGCACCACATTGAGAACTTGGTAATACCAGTGGCCGAACTCCGCATCATCGAGAAAGTAAGGCCGCGTTTGTACAAGCCTGAGCGTACAATAAGCATGAATAATGATTGCTCCTGCAACACCCATCAGGACCTGTAACGATTTTCTATGTGTCGAAAATCCTTTGCTCAATTTCCAGATACATGGATGTAGAATTAGCGAGAAAACAAAAATCAAAATCAAATAAGCGATCAGCACATATACATTTTCCCATATCAGAAAATCCAAATACTTGTCGCGAGCCAGCGCGCTGAATTTATTCATCATTCCTGATGAGCGATTGCCGAGTCGCCACAAGGCAACTCCATACTGAAAAAGAAAAAATATCCCCACACCGCACAACACCCGCCCGAAAACGACCGCTAAACCATCACGATCTCCCTGTTCCGATATTTCTTTCCCTCCTCTCCTCATACTTTCTTATCTAACATCCGGACTGGACTCTATGTCCGGTGGATCGACATGCAGCCAGCGCGCCTCAATCAATTTTTCGATAACAACACCGCGACTTGACTGGACCATTTTCGGGACGTGGAGACGCAAAATCATCGGTGTCACGGTATTCCCGTTTTCCACTATCAGCTTTTCCATGCTGTGCACCATTTCACTTCGGCGATCTACATAACCATATAAAGTCTCTTCAGAGTCCAATGTAGTTAAGCGGAAACAGGCATATTTTTCAGAGTCCGCGAAATCATGGCTGTAGTAATGATCCGTTTCAACGCAAACACGGAAATTCGCTGTAAATCCCTTTGGCCTGTTTCTCGCAAATTCATCCCAATCCATCGGCTGAAAACATACGAACGTTTCCCAATCGATCTTCGCCACATCATCCGCATCTACCTCCACCAACAGTTGCTCGCCTTGTGGCGGACTCAGCTCAGAGGTCACCATCCAGAAATTGGCATTATGTTCAATAGTCAATGGATCATAGCCCAGGATCCGATCAACACGTGAAGGAACCAACTTTTCTTTCGAATAGTATGTCTCCATCAGCGGCTTTACCCGATCAGGATGCCTGACATATCTCAGCAGCTCATCAATGGATCTGGAGTCATAAAAATTCCGCACCGACTGCTCTATTTTCTCAATCGTATGCGCAGCCGCCCGTTCTGCCATCACCTCCTTTTCCAAAATGGTTTTTGCTTCTTGAACCAAATGGTCCTGTTTCTCATCCGCATGCCTCACCTGGAACAATGACCACAGGATACCCACCGCAAACGCGCTGCCAATCAACAATACCCAACCCCATGGCACCTTTTTTGTCGCGCCTGACCCATCCCAGCCATGCTCGGAAGTAGTCGCTTCCTGTTCGATCAACGATCCCACATGGGGTTCATTTGATCGTGTTCTCATATCCTCTTTGCTTGCGATTCCCAGCTTTGCAACAGGTCCTGCTTTCTTCCCTACCCTGATAATCGGCAGGTCATCCACCTCCTCGACCTTATCCTTATGCAAGCGCAGCAAGGAAATATCCTGAAGAAGGTCATCAACCACCTCCCGCAATTCCACGCTTTGTTTCTCTTTCTCCTTTGCCATCGCCGTCATTAGGAAAGCAGAAAAGCCCATCGACGCAATGCCGCACTGTCATTTAAAGTTGCCCCAGAAAGCCAAGCATGCTAGCCAAACCCAAAATTCTCATCGTCACCGCAGCCTTTGGCGAAGGACATAACAGCGCCGCACGCAACCTCTCCCTCGCACTGAACGAGCAAGGCGCACAAACCCACGTTGCCGACCCGTTCATCCTATCCGCCCCGCATTCCACCTCCGCTATCCAGTGGGGATACCGTCTCGTAACGACTCATTTCCCTCGAATTTGGCAAAAAATCTACCAAGCCACCGACCAATGCGATCTATCCAAACCCAACCTTCCGCTTTCACGCGGCCCTGAGGGCTTCCTACAGTCACTTGTCGAGGAGTTCAAACCCACCGCTATCGTCTCGACCTACCCGCTTTACCCATACTTTCTAGAGCGCATCTTTATGGAAACCGGTAAGAAAATCCCGCTCTCCACCGTCGTTACCGACTCGATCGAAATCAATGCTTCCTGGCTTCGCGCGCCTACCGACTACTTTCTTGTCAGCGACCAAGCCACCTTGGAAACCATGCGCTGCTGGGGAATTCCTGCGCATAAACTCATCGATACTGGATTTCCCGTAAATCCGTCCTTTCGCACTCTTAGGCCGGTACCTGCTGAAGACCCCTGCAAACCCTTCCGCATTCTCTACTTCCCAACCCCGAAAAAACCTTACATCCGCCGTCATAGCCGCGCGTTACTGAATGCTTCCCCCGATGTCGAACTCACCATCGTCATGGGCAAAAGCCTGCGCCTGCTTTATTCACGCGCCAAGGAAATCAAGGACGCCTACCCCGGCCGCGTCCGTCTCCTGGGATGGACCAAAAAGGTTCCCGAACTCCTTAACCAGCACCATCTTGTCGTTGGAAAAGCTGGCGGTGCCACAGTCCACGAAGCCATCGCCGCCCGCTGCCCCATGCTCATCCATCACCTCGTCCCCGGACAGGAGGAGGGAAATCTCAAACTCCTCCAGCAACTCGGTGCCGGCGATCTCGCCGAGACCCCACAAGACCTTACGCAATCCGTTTGCCACATCCTCGCCAACAACTCTGCCAAATGGCGAAAAATGAAAGCCGCCCTCATCAATCACAACCGCAACGACGGGGCCATCACCGCAGCCAGCTTTATTCTTTCCCAGGTCTAATTCCATTCCTCAATCCCGTTCCTTTCATGCCCCTTACCTTCCTTTTCGACATTGGAAAAGTGCTCCTCGACTTCGATTTCGAAACGTCTCTTGCCACACTTCTCCCCGAAAAT
>JACMMB010000211.1 GCA_014379305.1 Akkermansiaceae bacterium | reverse complement strand
GAAAAAAAGGATATGTTTTTCTTGCGCATGGCCATTTCGAGTCTCTGAGAAACAGCCACGTGTAATAATACGTTCGATGGAACCTGTATGGTCTAGCTGTGGCACAAAAAAACCGGATGGGAAATCCCATCCGGTTTTAAGATAACTGGCCGGGTTTTCCCAAGCCGGCTTTAATTAGTCTTCGTCGCCCGGACTCCATTCTTCGGAGGCCGCGGCGGCGAGGTTGAAAGCTTGCTCGAGCCCGACCATCTCGCTGGATGGGCGGAGGCTCTCGAAGCTGGCGCTTTCCTTTTTGAGCTGATCTTCGGAATAGCCCACGGCCTTGATTGAAAGCCCGATGCGGCGCTCCACCTTGTCCACTTTAATGACGCGGGCTTCGATTTCAGCGCCAACCTTGATGACGTCTTTGACCTTTTCCACATGATCCTCGCTCAGCTGGGAGATGTGAATCAGACCGTCGATATCACCTTCGAGGCTGACGAATGCGCCGAATGAAGCGATTTTCGCAACGGTGCCTTTGACTAGGTCGCCGACCTTGAAGCGGTTGTCTATGGCAGACCATGGATCGTTCTCCGTTTGCTTGATGCCGAGCGACACGCGCTGATTGCCTTTGTCGATAGCAAGCACGATGGCTTCGATTTCGTCGTTCTTTTTGAGGACTTCGGATGGATGATTGATCTTGCGAGTCCATGACATGTCGGAAACGTGGATCATTCCGTCGATGCCTTCCTCCAACTCCACGAACGCACCGTAAGCGGTGAGGTTGCGGACCGGACCGTTGATAGTGGCGCCAACCGGGTAGCGCAGTTCAATCTCATCCCATGGATTGCCTTCAAGCTGACGCACGCCAAGGGAGATTTTTTGCTCGTCGATGCTGATGCCGAGAACAACGGCAACGATTTCCTGACCGAGTTCGAGAACATCGGACGGGCGCGTGATGCGCTTGACCCAGGAAAGCTCGGAAACGTGCACGAGTCCTTCGACGCCGCGTTCGATCTCGATGAACGCACCGTACGGGAGGAGCTTGGTGACTTGACCTTTGACCTGCTGGCCGATAGGATATTTCCGCTCGATATCTTCCCACGGGTTCTCGGACATTTGCTTGAGACCCAGGGAAACACGTTCTTTCTCGCGATCCACATCGAGGATGACGACATCGACCGATTGACCGACGTGCAGAAGCTCTGAAGGATGGTTGATGCGTCCCCATGACATATCGGTGATATGCAGGAGTCCATCCATGCCTTGTAGATCGACAAACGCACCGAAATCGGTGATGTTTTTGATCGCGCCAACGACTTTGTCACCGACTTTGACAGTCTGGAGGAATTGCTGGCGCTGCTCGGAGCGCTCAGCCTCGATGACTTCGCGACGGGAAAGAACGATGTTTTTGCGCTCGTCGTTAACCTTGACGATTTTGAACTCGTAAACGTTTCCGACATACTCGGAAAGATCTTTGGGTGGTATGATGTCGACTTGTGAGCCGGGAAGGAAGGCTTCGACGCCCACGTTGACAGTAAGACCGCCTTTGACAACTGCCTTGACCTTGCCGCGCACGAGACCGCCGTCTTGATAGACTTTGACGATTTTGTCCCAGTTTTGCTTGTAGGCGGCTTTCTCTTTGGAAAGAACGACCATTCCCTCGTCGTTTTCGAGTCTTTCAAGGAGGACTTCGATTTCTTCGCCGACTTCGATTTCCTCATCCTCAAATTCGTTGGATGGGATCGCGCCTTCTGATTTGTAGCCGATATCAACCAGCACGATCTGCGGGCGGATTTCGAGGATAGTGCCTTTTACGATGGAACCTTCGCGGAATTCGCGAAACTTGGAATCGATCAGGTCACTGAGTTCTTGGTTTGTGGGTTCTGCGATGGCAGTACTCATTTAGTTTTGGTTTAGGTTAGGTTAGTTGGTTGCGTTTTCCTTCCGACAATTGCCCCGGAAAAAAAGCGTCTGGCAGACACCGGGGCTCCAACCGCCAGCCAGACAAAAGAAAAACGGAGGGCGAACTTAGTTATTCGCTCTCCATTGGCAAGGGTAAAGATGCTGGATTTCGGGGAGCAAATGGCCCCTATCCTTTTGCCACCTAATAATAATTGTAGCCGCCTCTGCGCCCATAGTAGCCATGACCCCGATGATGGTGATAATGGTCGTATCGATTCCTGTTATTGTCTTTGGATAATGCGTAACCCAGTAAACCTGCCGCTGCAATTCCAGCAGTCGCCGTTGCAGGGTCCACGGTTTGTTGGGGATTTCCGTAAGCGTCATATGAAGTCGTGCAACTGACAACAGGCAGTGCGATTGCTGCCATCAAAACATAAGCAAGTGTATTTTTCATTGAGGTTTTTTTAGACTTGTGGTTTTCGAAAATTATTCGATTTAATCCGTTTGCTTACTTTAGCTAACAAATTGCCCATTGTCAAAAAACACCATCCAGGAAAAGCAATTCCCGAGTGTCTGCTGATTGATTCCCCAGCTTGCAATCCCGCTTCCGCATTGCATTTTCCTTCCATGCATTTCACGCCAAAACCGGACTCCGCTCTCCTGATCATCGGACACGGTTCCACCGAAAATCCAGACTCCTCGACTCCATACTTTGCACATGCTGACGAAATCCGCCGCCGCAATGTGTTTGCTGAGGTCCACGTTTGTTTTTGGAAGGAGGAACCCTCCATGCGCGAGGCAATCTTCATGATCGATGCTTCGGAAATCTATATTGTTCCGGATTTCATCAGTGAAGGTTACTTCACACAGGACGTGATACCGCGTGAGCTCCAACTCGATGGACACACGACAAAACGCGGTGGAAAAACACTTCACTACTGCCTCCCGGTTGGCGTACACCCTTCAATGACCGGGTTGATTCTTCGCCGGGCAAAGGAAATCGCACCGGATCTTTCCCCCTCGGAAACAACCTTGATCATCACCGGCCATGGCACCGGGCTGAATCAAAATTCCACCAAAGCCATCAAGGATCAGGTCGATCTGATCTCCTCCTCAGAGGAAGGATACGCTATGGTTATTGATGCATACATGGAGGAGCAGCCTTTCATCGCGAACTGGGATGATATGTCCCCGACAAAAAATGTGGTGGTCGTTCCATTCTTTATTTCAGATGGCCTCCATTCCTATCAGGACATCCCGGTCATGCTTGGGATGGAGGTGAAAGTCGGTCCAGCAGCCAGCCAACGTGAGGTTTTCCGCCACAACCCTCATCTGCTCCGGGAAAAAACCCTCTACTACTCCTCCTCAATTGGCACCGACCCGCTGATTGCGGATGTCATTCTCGATCAGATTCTGGATTTTGATGCCAAATATTCCCCCACCCCGGTATTCCCAAATACAGAAATCCAACCTCATTCCCAACTACTGAAAAAACTCATAAGATCAGGCCTTCGGCAGATCGGACAAATTCAAATTCACCCCGAGCTATGCGAATTTTCTTACGGGCTGTTTCATCTCGATGACGAAGGCCTCGCCACCCAGCCTGCTTTCGGCGGCCTGGAGCATTTTCGTGGACCTGAAATGGCACGCTACCTCTCCACCTATGCGGAAAACGGAGAATACCGTTTCACCAAAGGAAAAATCAACCTTCGCCGCGGCTGGATCATGACACTCGATAACGAACACGAACTACTGCGCGCACTCGACCAATTCTATCCTGCCTGTGTTGCTCTGTTTAATGAAAATCAGAATGGAACTTTGCCCATCGAGGATCTCCGCGAAAAACTCAACCGCCAAACCGGCATGTACCGCTTTGCCCGCTCCATCAGCGACGAGGGGGCCCAAAACCTCATCCGAAAGGTCTGCGGCCCCGCCCACAATTGCGCGAAGAAAATCCTCTGGAAAATCGATTGTGAAACCCCGCTTGCTAATAGCGAAGCTTCACGATTCAACGGCATTCCAGGCGGCGCTGCCGAAGAGAAAGCCATTCCGCTGCTATGCCGGGAGGCCTGTAACCATTTCGTTGCGGAATGTCGCATCGCTGCCAAGCAGGAGTTCGATCTGAAAGCTGCAAAGGTTTGATTTGTCTGGAACATGCAAGTCGATTTACCAATGATCCGCTTATAAATGGAATCCCTCAAGCACCTCATAGAAAACAACGCGCGTTGGGCCAATGGAGTCCAAGCCAATGATCCCGGGTTCTTTACGCGCCTCGCGGGGCAGCAAAACCCACAATATCTCTGGATCGGCTGCTCGGACTCACGCGTTCCGGCAAATCAAATCACCGGACTCGCTCCGGGAGAGATTTTTGTCCATCGCAACGTCGCCAACATCGTTCAGGAAACCGACTTCAATGTCCTCGCCGTTTTACAATACGCGGTGGATGTTCTCAAAGTGCGCCACATCATTGTATGCGGTCACTACGGTTGCGGTGGCGTCACCGCAGCTCTCGAAAATTTTCGCCACGGCATCATCGATAACTGGCTTGCGGGAATCCGCTCACTCACGCGCACGCACAAAGAGGAACTCGACCTTCTCGACCACGGCGCGAAACGTGATCGACTTTGTGAACTCAACGTCCTCTCACAGACCCGTCATGTCGCCCGCACGACCATCATTGAGGACGCATGGGAAAGAAAGCAGGAAATCTCAATACACTCCTGGATTTACCACCTCGATAACGGAATTATCACCCCCCTCCGCGAGCCGATCACCTGCTCTGCGGAAATTGATTTCTAGATCCTTTCCGACCACTTCCTTCATCGCACCACCTAGGGAATAGTTTCTCTGAGCATTCCCTGTTGCACACCGCCGCGACTCTGCCAAAAATTCGACGTGTCCACACCAGAAACCCGAGAAAAAATCCGCATCGCTGTCGATTTGGGGGCCAGCAGCGGCCGCGTCATTGCCGGAATAGTCAGCGGCGGCAAACTCAGTCTCAGGGAAATCCACCGCTTTGACAACCCGGCGATAGAATTGCCCTCAGGTCTTTATTGGAACATCCTCGGCCTTTATCACGAAATTATTATCGGACTGAAAAAATCCATCGAACTCTACGGCCGGGAAATTGAGTCCATCGGTATCGACACTTGGGCCTGCGATTTTGGTTTCTTCGATACCAGCGGCGAACTCATTGGAATGCCCCATCAATACCGGGACCCCCGATCGGAAGGCATGGCTGAAAAAATGCATGACATTGTCCCTGAAGCGGAAATTTACCGTCAAACCGGGATTAAAACCAACTTCTACAACAGCTCTCTGCATCTCCTATCCCTCGAATTAAAACAAAGCCTTGCACTCAAAGAAGCCTCAGCCCTGCTCTTTATCCCGGATATCCTTGCCTATTGGCTGACCGGCGTCAAAGCAGTCGAACGCACCAATGCCTCAACCTCACAGCTGCTTGATCCCCAAACCGGGGATTGGTCCTTCAATCTCATCGAAAAACTTGGCTTTCCCCGGCGCATTTTTGGGAAAATAATATCCCCTGGCACTATCCTCGGGAATCTCCGCCCTGAGCTTGAGGCTATCATCGGCCGCAGCGATATCCCATTTGTGGCCACCGCCTGTCACGACACGGCCGCCGCCGTCGCGGGAATTCCCCTTTCCGAACCCGAAACCCTTTGGCTATCTTCCGGCACCTGGTCGATCATGGGGGTGGAAATTGAAACTCCCATTACGACACGCGAGGCTCTCGAATATGGATTCTGTAACGAACTCGGGGTCAATAACACTGTCCGGTTTCTAAAAAATATCGCCGGTCTCTGGCTTATTCAGGAATGCAAACGCGAGTGGGATCGGGAAGGCAAAAACCACTCTTTTGCGGAACTCGCCGCGATTGCGGCAGATGCCGAGCCATTCTTTGCATTTATCGATCCTGACGATCCGATTTTCGCCAGCCCCGGGAATATGCCTGGAAAAATCCGGGATTTCTGCCAAAACACCAAGCAGCGAATCCCCTCCTCCATCGGCCAGATTCTAGGTGTCGCCACCGATTCCCTGGCCCTTAAATATCGTCTTGTATTCGAGCGGATCCAAACACTGACAGGGAAAAAATTTACCCGGCTTCATGTCGGCGGCGGCGGCATCCAGAACGAATTACTCTGCCAAGCAACCGCCAATGCGCTCGCTATCGAGGTCTTGGCCGGCCCTGTTGAAGCTACATCATGCGGCAACATCATCACCCAGATGATTGCCACGGGCGACCTCCCTACCCTATCCGCAGGCCGCCAACTGATTAAGGATTCGTTCGTATTTAAAACCTACCAACCCATCGATAACGCATCCCGGAATGACGCGTATGAAAGATTTCTACTCATGCTGGACCGGCGCATGTAACCGTTCTTTTATCAGCTCTAAAAGGTGACCACACTTGTAAAGCAGAGTAATCTGATAAAACACTCGTTCACATGCAATTCATCGGAATCGAAATCGGACAAACCGGCACCCACGCCGTCGTGCTCGATCTCGATTCTGCGGAAATCCTCGCCGAAGCCTTCGTTTCCCACACTTGGATCGAGGGCCTACCGCCGGGCTATCGCGAGCAGGATCCCACAAACTGGATCAAATCGACCGACCGGGTCATCCGCGAATGTCTGTCTCAACAGCGTGTGGAGAAAAGTCAAATAGCTGCAATCGGTATCGCCGGCCCCCAGCGTGGCCTGGTTACCCTGGACGAACAAAATCGAATCGTCCGTCCGACCAAACTCGCGGGAGATTTGTCCGTTACAAAACAAGCCGATGAAATTGCCCGTGCATTTGGCGGCGCACCCGGCCTGTTGGAACTCATCGGACAATCCCCGAGTATCGATTCGGCAGCCGCTGAATGCCTCTGGCTTAAACAACACGAACCCTATCATTACCAACGGATCACCGCACTCCTCAGCGTCCATGATTTCATCGCCTACTGGCTCACGGGCGAACGGGCCACAGAGCCTGGCGGCGCGTCAGGCACCGGCCTTTTCGATATCCGCGCGCGCAAATGGTCCGGTGACATCATCAATTTCATCGACCCCGGCTTGGGAAATCTACTCCCTCCGATCGGTGCCTCGGATCAGCCCCGCGGACTTCTCCGTGCTTCACTTGCAAAGGATTGGGGTATTTCAGAGCTAGTCCAGGTCGGCGCGGGCAGCTCCGCTCCGCTCCTTTCAACGCTAGCCGCTGGCTGCGTTGCCGATGGCTCGGTCGCCGTAGAACTTGGTTCCAATGGGACCATCGTTGGAATTGGTTTTGAGCCTGTTATTGATCTTCGCGACGAAATGACCCCGCTCTGCAGCGCAACCGGATCGTGGCTAGCCATGGCCAGCAGCCCGAACACCGCACTCGCTCCGGAAGTCCTAAAACGTCATTATGGTTGGTCCACCGCTGAATACGAAAGCATGGTTGCAAGCGTGTCTCCGGGGGCGGATAACCTACTACTGCTCCCGTACTTTGCTGCGGAAACGATGCCACGCCTGCTGGAAGGCTGTGGTGTTCTCCACGGCATCACCCCGGCAAACTTCACACCGGCACATCTCGCGCGCGCCACTGCGGAAGGGGTGGTCCTCGGCCTGAGTTATGCCATGAGCCGCCTCCGTGACCTTGGCTTCGATCCAGTGGAAATCCGCCTCCTCGGTAACGGCGCGGGCAGCCCGGTCATGCGGCAGCTGTTGTCAGATGCACTCGGTGCTCCTGTGGTTCCGGTTTTTTCGAAACAGGGAGCCGCAGTTGGCGCCGCCATGCATGCCGCCGTCGCGTTTTTTCACCAATGCGGCGAAGCCCTCGGGTTCGAGGAAATATGCAGTTACCTCGTAGCCGGAAATATCGCGGAGGGATGCGAGCCGGATCCTGCGAATCATGAGCTTTATCTCGATCTCATGGCCCGCCAGCAATACCTCGTCGATACCCTCCATCCTGCGGGATTCCTCTGAGCATGGCCTGTTCTAAAATCACGGAAATACGTGGCAATCGCCGCTCTCGCATGCTCGGCTTCCTCGCTGGGATTACCATGAAGCTCTGGAGTTTTACGCTCCGCTACAGGATCACCGATCTATCCGGAATCGCAAAACCCGTTCCCATTGCAACTCCTGTAATCTTTGCGCTCTGGCACAATCGCATCTTCACAATGCCACCGATATGGCGGAAAACCGGTGGGAAAAACCGATCAACTGTAGTGCTGACCAGCGCCAGCAAAGACGGCAGCACTCTTGCCACTGCGATGGCAATGTTCGGCTTGGGAGCCATCCGTGGTTCATCCTCTCGGCGCGCCGTAGCGGCCCTTATCGGCATGAAAAAAGCCATCCTCGCAGGCCATGACGTGTGCGTGACTCCCGACGGACCCAAAGGCCCGCGCTATATTGTCCAGCCGGGTTTGATTAAAATTTCCCAAGCAACCTCCGCCGCCATCATCCCCATCCACATTCAATATTCGTCCGCTTGGCAGCTGAAAACCTGGGATCAATTCGTAATCCCAAAGCCTTTCAGCACAGTTAAAGTCACCTTCGACCAGCCCCAAATTATTTCTAAAAATCTCAGCCCTGAGGACTTTGAAACCGAGCGCGTCAATCTCCAAAACCGTCTCCTGAATGGATTATGAGACCAAAAGCTGCTTAATTGGTTCCATGACATTTATTAAAAATACTTAAGATATCTTAACTTTTTTATTGTCGTTTAAGTAAAATTATGGAGAATCCAGCCCCATGAAGATGAAAACACTCCTCGCTTCTTTGTTCATGATTCTCGCAAGCACCGGCCCGCTGCTTTCAGCATCCGAACTTGATCGTCTTCGCACTCTCTGCGCCGAGCAGGAGATGCAGATCAAGCAACTCGAACTCAGGATTTCGCACCTCACCGAGTCCACTTCTCCAAGTAGCGAGGCTGCCACAGATACAACTGAATCTCATCCCGTAGCAGAGATTCGCGAAAGCATTTATGTTGTCAAATCCGGCGATAGCATCGAGCGGATTGCCAGAAACAACGACACGACTCCAGCTGCCTTGGCAAAACTCAATGGTCTTAACCCGAACTCGATGATCCATCCAGGCCAGAAATTGAAAGTCACCGGCACCACTGCCGCAGATGCTAAGGCAAGTAAGCCAAATTCGTCCACCAAGCCCCGAACCCATACCGTCAAATCCGAGGAAACCTTCTATAAAATTTCCCAACAATACGGCGTTTCCGTTGATCAACTTCTGGCCGCTAATCCAAGAGTGGACCACAACGCACTCCGCGTCGGCCAAATTCTCAAAATCTCCTCTTCTACCACTCCTTCCGCCGCCAAAACTCCCGATTTGGAATCGACTTCTTCCCTTGCATCCAACCCATCCGTGCCGGTTTCCAATAAACAGATTCCCGCTGCCCCCCCCCGCGCTTCCGATAAGCCCGTCAAAATCGTCAAGGAAATCAGCTATGGTGATTTTGCAAAAGATCACAATACGTCCACCCGGCGTCTTGACGAGCTCAACGGCCTCGAACTCGACCCTTCCACTGTCCTCGCCCAAGGCTCCGAGCTATATATTCCCGCCCAGCCATAAGCGTTAGCCCGACCTGATCGAGAACAGATCCAAAACCAAAAAGTCCGCCAGGAGTTTTACTCTCGGCGGATTTTTTTGCTAGCACCTGCCGGGAAAAGGACGGAGCAACCAGTCCCAGCTTCGTTTCATAAACGCGATTATTCCAATCGCACCCCGAACCTTTTCCGGTTATTTTCCGCCCATGCCAGACCATTATTCGAATCAAGCATTTTGGCAGAGTCGTGCGAAAAAACTTTGCCGCCGGATCAACTTCGCCTGGTTTCTGCAAATCCTCGCCGCACCTCTCCTCGTCACCGCCATCTTGGGCGCGGTCGGGATGCTGATTACCCGGCGTGAGTTTCCTATGATTTCGACCCCCGCCATCTGCCTAGTTCTAGCCGGTTCCATCATGATCGTGGCTCTTGTTTGCCTGAAAATGGCGTTCTCCCGCTTTGAAAAACCGGACCAGACGTTGGTGCGTATCGAAGCCGAAGCCGGTCTTAACAATGCCCTCTCCGCTGCCACTGCCGGCATTTCGAAATGGCCGGCACGGCCTGAAAACCTTTCGGAATCGCTTCGTTGGCACCTTCCGAAAACCCTGATTCCTCCATTTGCCGCCCTGGCTCTCGTCGCGCTGGGACTTTTTATCCCCATCAGTGCGAGAGCTCCGCTCACTCCCCCACCCTCCCGCCAGCCTCAGGCCTGGTCCCGGATGGATTCCCAACTCGAACTACTTGGCGAGCAGGCAATGGTGGATGAGAAATACCTCGAAGAAATGAAGGAAAGACTCGAGCAGCTCCGCGCACAGGAGGAAGAAGAATGGTTCAGTCATGCCTCACTCGAAGCCACCGACAGTCTGAAAGAATCACAGGCTTCCGATATGGAAAACCT
>JACMMB010000210.1 GCA_014379305.1 Akkermansiaceae bacterium | reverse complement strand
CTGCTCGACGCCATGAAATCCACGAATCCGGACGATCTCGAACGACTGGCCGCCATCACGCCATCCGGTGCGATGAAGCGACAGATAGAGGACGCCATTTTCGAAAACCTGCTCGCCACCGATCCCGAAGCAGCCCTGAAGCGAGCGAAAGCCACGGATGCCCCGCTGGTGGCGGCGGTCCAGTTGGCGAAAATCGGTGCATCGTTGCTGACTTCCGATCCGGAGAAGGCCTTTGGAATCGGCGCGGACATTCTGGCGGCCTGCCCCGAGAAACTAGCCCCGGAGAAAAGAATCGATATTGGAAGCAATAATATGTCCTGGGGCGCCGAACCTAACACGGCGACGAAATTCATGGAATCGCTCCTCATCAAGGATCCCTCGAGAACCCTGGAAATGACCACAGCCGGGAGCGACACCGTTTCCGCAACATTTCGAGATCTTTCCCGAAAATGGGCCGAGCGCGATCTTCCCGCTTACACGGATTGGGTGAACCATCAGAGCGATCCCGGAATCCGCAACGCCGCCGCGAGCCAAATCGTCAGCCAACTCTCCTCCCAAGGTCATTTTCAAGAAGCCGCCGAATGGGCGATGAGCGGTCAGAAACCGGATCCAGGCAACCTTTACAATCTCGCAATCCAATGGAGTCGCAGCAATCGCGAGGACGCCTCGGCTTGGGTGGAATCCGTCAATGTTTCTGAAGATGTTAAAAGCAATCTGAGGAGCTTCCTCAAACACAACGAATGACATCCGCACCCATCTTTGCCATCGCGCCGGGTCTCCTTGGATTTCTGGGGATGGCCGCGATTGGCTGGCACCTGTCTCCCCCTCCACCGACCCAGCCAACAGTGGAAGTGGCTACGAACGATGGTGTTCCCCGTGACCACCGTCGCCCTACAAAATCAGCGAGAGACGGAGGCCTTGTCACGGAGCAAATGCGAGCCGTTCGCAATGCCGGATCGCCTACCGAAAGGCTGCGCAAAACCATCGCCCTGGCAAATTCCCTGCCGCCTTCGGAGTTTGGGGCGTGGATGGAAGGCGATCGCTTCGACTTCCGCCAAGGGCCGGAACTGAGCATCTTCCGGATGATCGTCTTCGAGCGCTGGATCAAGGAGGATCCCGAAAGCCTCATCCCGTGGGCGGGCAGGAACAACCACGGCCAAGCCGGCCGCGCTCTTCTCTCCCTTGCTAACAACGCACCCCAAAGCCTGATCGACCACTACCGCAGCCATCCTGATGACAAAACCGAACTTCAGACACTCAAGGAGGTTGCCAAAAAACATCCGGCACTTGCCCTCCAACGTCTGCAGGAACTTTCCGCCAGAGGTCTTCCGTCCGAAACGGCACGGGTGGCCAAGGACTTGATTTACGCGCTTGCCGACAAATCACCCGCAGCATTGGAATCGGCGGTCGGCTCCCTTGATCCGGCTTTGAAAGCACTGGTTGAGCGCGCAATGAGCGGACAACGTTTGGCAGCTTCTTTTCCGACGGAAATCCGTGCCTTGTGGGAACGACCGGACGGCTGGAAGATTTTTTCGGGCAACGCGTCCGAAAACGATGAATTGGCCACCCGGTTAATCCCTGAAATCGCCAATCTTCCTCAGAGCTGGAAAGCGGGGATGGTT
>JACMMB010000209.1 GCA_014379305.1 Akkermansiaceae bacterium | reverse complement strand
GGTTGGGGCAACCAGAGCCGGGAAACGGATGGAACCGCGTGGAGCGAAGCGTGCCGGTTTCATGCGGCACCGACATTGATCGGGCTAGCTTGGATTTTCATCGCCTTGCAAATCAGTGAGTCTTTCGCGCTCTGGATGGCACCGATTTTGTCGGGACTGGTCCTGAGTATTCCGGTTTCCGTATGGACGAGTCGCGCGCGCTTTGGCCGTGCTTTGGCATCGCGGAAGATCCTGGCGACTCCCGAGGAACTCGATCAGCCACAAATCATTCATATGGCGAATGAAGCCGCTGGTGCGAAACATACCGCACTTAACGCGACTACATCCGGACGTGAGGGGATTGTCGCAGCCGTTGTCGATCCCTATGTGAACGGCGTCCACGTTTCGCTGTTGGAACACATGGAAATGAACTCGGCGGAGGAAGCCCTCGCCAACCGCTGCCTCAAGGAAGGCCCCGGCAAAATTTCCAATGTAGAGATGACCCAGCTGCTCTATCTAGCCCCTGCGATGCTGATGATGCATCGCAGCGTCTGGTTGGGTATTACCGAGGGAATCCACGAGGTTTGGAGCCAGGCTGTGGAAAGCTATCGCAAGCGCCCGGACATGGTGTCAGCCGCCGAGGGTGATTGAGGCCGCATGTGGAAACAAATTGCATGGAACAGGCGAACAAATCATTTTCAGAGGTAGCATGACAGACAGCCTTCCTGCCGTTGAGATCCGTAATCTGGTGAAGGATTTCAAAACATCCTTCAAGCGCCAGCCGTTGCGGGCAGTGGATGATGTTTCCATCCGGATCATGCCGGGAGAGGTCTATGGATTGATCGGGCCCAACGGCTCGGGTAAATCGACGACCATGAAAGCGTTGTTGGGCCTGGTGGCGCCGACCTCCGGACAGTGCTCGATTTTCGGAAAGGACTCGATGAAAGTTGATTCTCGGAACGAGGTCGGGTTTTTGCCGGAGAATCCATATTTCTACAAGCACCTTAGTGGTGAGGAGACGCTGAAATTCTATGGAAAACTCTGTGGCATCAAGGGCAAGGCTTTGAATGAGCGGGTCGCGGAATTGTTGGCGTTGGTCGATTTGAAGGAGGCCAGCCACCGCAGGATCGGTGGCTATTCCAAAGGCATGCTGCAACGGATCGGCCTTGCACAAGCATTGATCCAGGAGCCGAGGCTGGTGATTTTGGATGAGCCGACGGCGGGGGTTGATCCGATAGGATCGTGGGAGATACGGGATCTGATTTTCAAATTGCGTGCGCGGGGAATCACCGTGTTTCTATGTTCGCATTTGCTGGAGCAGGTGCAGGAGGTTTGCGATCACGTCGGGATCATTTTCCGAGGCAAGATGGTAAAGGAGGGAAAATTGGAGGACTTGATCGCCATCGAGGATCAAACCGAATTGATCATGCGCAATGCGAGTCCAGAGCTGGTGGCGAACATCGAACGGATGATTATTGAGGATGGCCAGGCGCAGTTGGTCCGAAGCGGCAGACCCCGAACGACGCTTGAACGTCTGTTCCTGCGTGAAACCCAGAAGCAGGAAACTTCCAAGTCACAATCCAAATGAACCCGCTCCCCATTTTGCGCTCGATTCCGTCCCACGCCAGCCGCGTCAGCGTTATTGCTCTGCATGCTTTCACGCAGTTAGTGCGGATGAAAGTATTCTATTTTCTGGGATTTTTCGCAGTGATTCTGATTGCCAGCAATTTCTTCAACCTGCCCCAGCACGAGGGGCCGGAATCGGCAGGGGTCAATATTCTCCGTTCAATCAAGAGCTGGTCCTTGGGTGCGATGACCTTGTTTTCCGTAGTGCTTTCGATAGTCGCCACAGCCTTGTTACTGCCTAAAGATGTGGAGGATAGGACACTTTATACAATTTTGGCGAAACCGGTTCCTAGACTCGATTATCTTGCTGGTAAGCTTATCGGAGTGCTGCTTCTGATCTTTGTTTCGCTGGCGCTGATGGATATTTTGATGACCGTCATCCTGCACTTGCGCACGAATATGGTTCTCGCCGATCAGGTGGCCGCAGCGGAGGCGCGAGGGTGGCCAGCTGGCGATATCCAGATCCTGAAAAGCGACATCCTCGCCCAAGGACCAACTGCCTCGCTACAGGGCGCGGTTTTTTCAGTCTTCCTGCGCTCAACAATCATCGCGTCCCTGGCACTGCTGATATCGACTTTCTCCAGCAGCACCTTGTTCACCACCATCATCAGCTTTCTCATCTACTTTATCGGTCATTTCCAGGCAGATGCGAGAGCGGCTTATTTTTCTCAGGAAGCAGGCACGAGTGACGGTTGGTTTACAAAAATGATCAGTCTGCTGGTTGCCCTAATCCTCCCGGATTTCCAGATTTTCAATGTGATCGATGCCGTGATCGAGGGCCAGGTGATGCCGGTTTTGATCCTCGGGAAGCTGACGCTGATCGGGCTTTTTTACGCGGTTTTCTATGTCATCGCGTCATGGTTCATTTTCGCGAAAAAGGAATTTTAAAAGACGATGAATCAATGGAGGAAATATATGATTCTATGTTTTGCCGTGCTTATGGCGGGAGCTTTGCGCCTGCCCTTTGAAAGGACGCTGACTGTGGAATTGCAGCAGGCCAACCTCCTACCGGCCAAGCTCGAGGTGAAAACCGGCGCACGGATCGGCCAGACATTTTCCGCGGTGTCGCTCGGCGGCTTGCGAACGCTGGTGGCGACTTTTTTGAATTTGCGGGCTTTTGCCTTTTTCTCGGAGCAGCGGTGGGAGGATGTGGCGGAAAGCTATGATACGATTGTCGATCTGGCACCGCGAACCCGATATTACTGGGATACCGGAAGCTGGCATCAGGCCTATAACGCCGCATCCTATTATCTATATGAATCGGATTTGCCGCCGTTACGCCGCAAGCTCGCGTGGCGGGAATCGATTCTGAAAGGGCGGGATTTTCTGGAGCGAGCCATTCAAAATAATCCGGATGATTGGCAGCTGCTTGAGGCCTTGGGTTTTCTGCTTTCCGATGCGAACAAGATTGCCGCATTCGGATCGCCAGGGGAGTCTTATGAGAAAGCCTACGAAGCTTATAAAGCGGCTGTGGACACGGGAAACGCGCGGGCTTTCACCGAGAGGGCCGCGCTTTACAGTCTGGCACGGGTTCCAGGGCGTGAAACGGAGGCACTGACCCTCGCCAGGAAAGTTGAAAAGGATTTGGACCACGCCGGGACGCCCACATTATACGGTCTGCTTTATGTGCTGGAGTATTATCCTGATCCCAACCAGGACGTGATGAAATTGGTGGATACCATCTTTGAGAGCAGAAAGCAGGCATACGAAATCCTCGGCAACCAATGGCTGCGAACGCGTGATCATTTTCCAGTGCATGGTATTGCCCGCGCGATTACTTTGCTAGAGGCGGAATTACAAGTTTCCGAAGCTCAAAGTGTTTTAAAGCACAAGCTGCAATCGCCCATGAATCCTGAGGAGGAATTTTAGAGGAAACTCCCGGTTAGGATTACGATCACTTGCCGATGCAGAATTTTGAGAAGATCACACCGAGGAGGTCTTCAGTATCGACCTTTCCGGGAATTTCTCCGAGGGCGTCCAGGGCCTCCCGAAGGTCGATGGCCGCGAGTTCCGGGTCCGAATGCTCGTCAGTCAGGAGATCGAGGGCTGCGGTGAGGTTGGTATGGGCGAGACCGAGAGATGCCTGGTGGCGGGCATTGATTGCGATGGCGTGTTCTCCAAAGTCAGCTTCTGCGAAACGGAGGGCGGAGTGGATTTTTGCCGAGAGCTGATCAAAGCCGGAAGTGTTGAGGCATGAAATGCGTATGGCATCGATTTCCCGCCATGACCGGTGTTCCCCGAGGTCGGATTTGTTAAGAACAAGCAGATGGGTGGCGTGGTGCGAAGGTAGAACGCCTTCTTCAGGGCGAGGCTGGCTGGCATCGGCAATTTCGAGGAGGAGATCGGCGGTTTCGATTTGGCGGACCGTGCGTTGAATGCCCTTGGCCTCGACGATGTCATCGGATTGGCGCACGCCGGCGGTATCGACCAAGCGGAGTGGGATGCCATTGAGATTGATGATTTCCTCGATGGTATCGCGGGTGGTTCCTGCGATGGCGGAGACAATGGCGCGGTCGAAGCCGAGCAGCTGATTCAGCAGCGACGATTTGCCAACGTTCGGCTCACCGAAAATGACGGTACGCACGCCTTCGCGGAGCACTCGGCCTTGATCAGCAGTCGCGAGCAATGAGCTGATAGTGATGAGAATGCTTTGGACGCGGGTGCGGAGCTCGGCGGAGGATTCCGGATCGATATCTTCATCCGGAAAGTCAATCCATGCTTCGAGGTTGGCGAGAATATCAAGAAGTTCGTCGCGGGCGGCGGTGGTGCGTTTTCCGAGCGTGCCCTCAAGTTGGGAATGGGCTGCACGGATGGCGAGTCTGGTTTGCGCGGAAATCAGGTCCATGATTCCCTCGGCCTGGGTGAGATCCAGTTTGCCGTTAATGAAGGCGCGTTGGGAAAACTCGCCCGGAGCCGCGTGGATTGCTCCGCACTCAAGGAAACGGGCCAGGGTTTCACGGGTGACTAGAATTCCGCCGTGGCCCGAGAACTCGACCGTGTCCTCACCGGTAAACGAATTGGGCGCAATAAAAGTGGTAAGTATGCCATCGTCGATGACCGAGCCATCGCGGTCGGTGGTTTTGCAGCGGCGGGCGAGGCGCGGGATCGTGGTCGAAGCGGCGCCATTAGTGGCCATGTCAGCGATTTGGATCGCGTGCGGTCCGGAGATGCGGATAAGGGATATGGCACCGACACCAATCGGACTGGCGATCGCGGCGATAGTTGTGCTAGGGGCCGCTGCCATGCGCTTTATTTCGCGGAGGCGGTGGCGGGAATTTCCTTGCCGCCCAAGCCGAGAAATTCCCAACAGATAAACCGCTTGATTTCGAGCTGGGGATTATCGGGCTGGCCGGTCCATTCGAGTTCGACGGTGGCGGTGCGGGTCGTGGGATAATTCTGCTTGGTGCCACGCCAGTTGATGATTGAGAGGGCGCGCCCGATATCGGAGTCCAGTTTCACATTGACCCGGGTGGAATCGGTTATATTCGCAGGATCGGCAAGGCGGTAGGTGCGGGCACCGGTGACTCCCTGGCCCTTTTCAGGAACATCCTCAACAATGAGGACACGGAAGGTTTCAGAGATGCCGACATCGGGTAGCTCGACGAAATTCTGGAAAGTCCGGTATTTGGTTTGTGCGAAGACCTCCCAATCAAGTTTGAGGCCTTTATCGGTACGTTTGAAGAAGGCATGAACACGGACCGGCTCCATGGCAAAATTACCAACCTGCGCCATGGTGCTTAGCAGAATGTCCGCTTCATCGACGCCATACTGGACTTCGAGGGAGGCGAGTGGTCGAAAAAAATCCTTCAGTGCGAACTGGGGTGGTTGATCGTAAGTGAGCATGAAGATGCCGCGCTTGCGGTCTTCCTCCGAAAGATCCTGGACGGAAAAAGAGTCAGCAGGCGTATCGAAATCGTTGATCACGACCCCGCCGTAGAAGCTGTCCATTTTTGAACGCAGGATTTCGGGATTGTTCATGTAAGGAATTTTTCCAGGAATGGTGGAAGCGGCCACGTATTTTTGCAGAACCTCGTAGGCTTCCTTTTGCCAGCCGATGCGGATGTAGTTGGCTTCCCTTATATTCTGATCCTCGAGGGTGCCGGCGGAGTTCGGGGGATCCACTTGCGTTCCCATTTGTTGGGATATGTAATAGACTGCGGCTCCGCCAGCCAGGATGAGGATAAACAATCCGAGCATTGCAGGAAGGATTCCGCTTGATACCCTTTTGGATTTAGCCTGATTGTCCGCATAAGGAAGAGGGGAATCAGGCTCCTTACGCGGGGGCGGAATTTCTCTCTGGCTAGGTAAAACAACTGGAGCTGACGTCTGTGCCGCAGGGTGATTTTGGAGAAGCTGCGCAGTTGGTTGAGGCTCAGGCGGTGGTGGAGAGGTAATTGTTTCCTGGCAGTGGGGACAGGGACCGGAGGTAGGCGGGAGGGCGAAGGGAATCACGATTCTGCCGTTGCAGTGGTTGCAGTGGAAGTCTCGCTGCTGTGGTTGTAATGAAAAATCGGACATAG
>JACMMB010000208.1 GCA_014379305.1 Akkermansiaceae bacterium | reverse complement strand
GAGACCCCGCAGAAGCTGCGCGAGCGCCGCCCGGTTCTGATTGTCGAACGTGCGGTCTGGGGAATGATTCCAAAGACCCGCCTGGGTAGGGCTCAATTCGGCAAACTCAAGGTTTATGCGGGCGAAGCCCACCCACACGAGGCTCAAGAGCCTGCGATTCACGAAGTGCGATAATCTTTAATTTTCAATTTATCCTATGCCAGCTACCGCTACAAAAAGCTCCACCGGCCGCCGCAAGACCGCCGTTGCCCGTGTTTGGGTTTCCGAAGGTTCCGGGGAAATGATCGTCAATGATCTTTCCTTCGAGGATTATCTGCCGACCATTGAGTTGCAGAACACGATCATCGCCCCTTTCCAAGCGGTGAACATGGTGAACAAATTCGACGTGAAAGCGATCGTCAGGGGCGGCGGCAAAAATGCCCAAGCCGTAGCGATCCGCCACGCCATTTCCAGAGCGCTTACCCAGGTGGACCCGGAGAACCGCAAGCTGATCAAGCCCGAAGGTTTCCTTACGCGCGACCCACGGATGAAAGAGCGGAAAAAGGCCGGCCAGCCGGGTGCTCGCAAGCGCTTCCAGTTCTCGAAACGTTAATCGGAAAGCCGGATTATTTGATAAAAGCCGCATCGCAGGATGCGGCTTTTTGTTGTTTATCGAGGTCGGTTTTTTCAGATTGAAAACGGGAGGAACTTTTCGGTTGGCATGGTGTTCGATTACGGTTGAGCCTGTTGTCGCGATGAAAATAAATATTTTGGTTCCGGTGATTGCATTGGCTGTTGGTTTGGGACTGGGTTTTGGGATTGCAAAATCAGGTCGCTCTTCCGGGTCTGAAAACCAAGTGGAGGAACGGGATATGAGAATTCGCGGAGCCGCGCGACCAATGACTGACCGGTCCGAAGGGGATCGGGAGAAGAAGGCAGGGAGTGTGGAGGAGATTTATCGGAAGCCCGGAAAAAGCGATCGGGTGCAGGCGCTGCTGGATTTTTATTCAAATCTGGGGCCGGACGATTTTGCATCCGAGGCGGAGAGACTCGAGAACCTCCCTTTCAATGAAAGGATACTCGCATCGGTAATCCTGTTTGGAAAATGGGCGGAAGTTGATCCGCGGGCGGCAATGGGTTTTACGGATACAATGGGTTTCGCCGGAGTTTTTGTGAGGCCGACAGTCTTGCAAGGCTGGGCGAGCAACGATCCTGTCAATGCGGCGAAATATTACACTGAGAATTCGGCGCAATTCGCCATGATGAATATGATGGGTGGCGGCGGTGGTGGCCGACGCGGCGGAATGGGCGCACAAGGGCCGGGTGAAATTATTGCCGGTGAATGGGCAAAACAAGATCCTGATGCGGCGCTTGCCTGGGCCACCGGGCTGAAAACCAACAGTGGCCAAGCTCTGACCGCGGTGATTAGCGAAGTGGCGAAGAGCGATCCGAAAAAGGCTGCGGTAATGGCGGCGGGGATGAGTGAGGAATCACAAGGCGGTGCCTATGGGACGATAGCAAGAGAATGGGGCACTAGGAATTTCGCCGAAGCGGAGGCCTGGGCCAATGGTTTGCCTGCGGCCCAGAGGAGCGCGGCCCTGGCTTCGGCGATTGAAGGGCTGGCGCAAAGCAGTCCGGAATTGGCGGCGGCGAAAATCGATCAAATCAAGGATGTGGAGGCATTGCGCAATGCGGTTCCGTCGGTTGCGAAAAATTACGCGCGGGAGGATCCGCGTGGATCGATGGAATGGTTGGACGGCATTGATAACGATGGTGCGAAGCAGGACTCAATGCGTGAGGTCATGCCGATCTGGGCCGCCAAGGACAGCGGTGCGGCTTTGGAATTCATCAGAAAACAGAGCTCTCCCGCAGTAAAGGACAGTGCGGCCGAGGCTTACGTTTGGAGCAGTCGGACTTCGCCGCCTGCGGAAATGGTTGAGGTGGCGGGGATGATTGCGGATGAGGGCACGAGGGGCAGGACCACGGGCATTGTCGCGGCGAGATGGATGCAGGAGGATAAGCCTGCGGCTACTGAGTTCATTAACGGCAGTTCGGTGATCCCGGCCGATATGAAACAGCGTTTGCTTGAGGGGAAAGGCATCTGGGGCGGCGGGAGAAGATAGGGACTGCCGGGTTAAAGGCAGGGTGCGAGGAAGCGGCTTGCCAAGACGCGGGGCATCCATGAAGATGTGGCCATTATGAGCGCAGGAATTATCGGATTGATTGTGGTGATCGGGCTGGCGGGTTTGATCGGGCTGTTCCTGATGGGTGTTTACAATGGCTTGATCAAGCTGCGGAACATGTTCAAAAACGCCTTTTCGCAAATCGATGTCCAATTGAAACGGCGGCATGATTTGATTCCAAATCTGGTGGAAACCGCGAGGGCTTACATGAGCCATGAAAGGGAGACGCTGGAGGCGGTGATCGCGGCACGGAATGTGGCGGAGGGTGCGAGGCAGACGGCGGCGGCGAATCCTGGAGATCCTGCGGCTCTGGCGCAGCTCGGGCAGGCTGAGGCGGGATTGGGCGGAGTGATGGGAAGGTTGTTTGCGGTGGCCGAGGCATATCCGGATCTGAAGGCAAATACAAACATGATGCAGCTGAGCGAGGAGCTGACGACCACGGAAAACAAAGTCGCATTTTCGCGTCAGGCTTATAATGATTCGGTGCTGGCATATAATAACAAGCTTGAGGTTTTCCCGAACAATGTGGTTGCGGGCATGTTCGGCTTCAAGGAAGCGGCGCTTTTTGAAATCGAAGTTGTTGGCGAGCGCGAGGCACCCAAGGTGAAGTTCTGATTTTTTGCGCCAGCCAGCCGATGAACTTTTTTGAGGCACAGGAGCGTGCGAGGAAATCAAGCCGCTTGCTGGTCTGGTGGTTCATCCTCTCGGTGATGGGTGTGATCGTGGTGATGTATTTCCTGGCCACGGCGTTCACGCTGTTTTCGGCCTCGAATCCCGGCGGTATGTATGTCGTTGAAGATGTCGGCTCGCTGGATTGGTGGGATCCGAGTCTGCTGTTATGGACAAGTGTGACGGTCGGCGGAGTGATCATGATCGGAAGCTGGATCAAGCTGGCGCAACTTTCCGCAGGTGGAAAGGTGGTGGCCCAGAGTTTAGGGGGAAGAGCGGTTGAGCCGACGACGACGGATTTGCCGGAAAGGCGTTTGCTGAATGTGGTGGAGGAAATGGCCATCGCCGCCGGAGTGCCGGTGCCGGAGGTCTGGATCATGGATGAGGAGCAGGGTATCAATGCGTTTGCGGCGGGGACTGATCCGACAAATGCGGTGGTCGGGGTGACCCGGGGGACCTTGGAAAGGCTGACACGATCCGAGTTGCAAGGGGTGGTGGCGCATGAATTCAGCCACATTTTAAATGGTGACATGAAACTGAACATGCGGCTGATGGGCTGGATTTTCGGATTGGTGATGTTGTCGATGTTGGGGAGGATCATGTTGGAGTCGTTCCGGTTCATGCGGGGGTCGCGGGATTCAAAAGGCGGCGGGGTGGTGATGGCGGTTATAGTCGCAGGGCTGGCGGTTTGGCTGGTGGGGTCGATCGGGGTGCTTTTCGCGCGGATGTTGCAGGCAGCGATTTCACGGCAACGGGAGTATTTGGCGGATGCTTCGGCAGTGCAGTTCACGCGGGATCCAGGCGGGATCGCAGGGGCGCTCAAGAAGATCGGGGGCTTTGCTGAGCATGGTAAAATTTCCTCTCCGAAGGCGATGGAGGCGCGGCACATGTTTTTCGCGGGGAGCGGTCTGAGCTTGATGATGTCGACTCATCCGCCCTTGGAGAAACGCATTCTGGCAATCGATCCGGGCTGGAAGGGGCAAATGTCAGAGGGCAAAGCCGATCCCGTGACCAGGGAGGAGTTTACCGGTGCGATGGGTTTTTCAGGGTCACTGGAACAACTGGATTCCGGCGATAGGCTGTCGCTGGGTGAGAGCGGGCGGATGAATACGCAGGTGGGGGCAATGATCCGAGAAGAGCTAAGGGAAGGAAAGGTGACTTCGTTTTCCAAGCAGGAGGCGAAGGCCCTGTTGCTAGGGTTGTTGGTGGCGGCGGATGCCGATGGCAGGGAGAAAGGCAAGGGGATTTTGCGAGAGCATGGAAGCGATGATGATTTCGTGGGGCAGGTGATCGTCTGGAGCGTGAATCTGGAGAGTTACAATTCATCAAAGAAACTGGCACTTGTGGATCTTTCGCTTTCGTGGTTGAGAAAAATGAGTCAGGCCGAGGCGAAAGATTTCGTAAAATCCAGCCAGGCTTTAATTGAGGCAGATGGGGAGGTGAATTTGTTCGAGTTCATGTTGCAGAAAGTGATCGAACGGAACGTCAGCATGGGACTCGGGCTGAAGCCGGTGCCTGCCATGAAGTATCGAAAGCTTGGGGATTTGGAGAAGGAGATAGGGCAGGTGCTGGGTGCGTTCTCCAACCTCGCAGGCGGCGAAGCCGCAATGGGGAAAGCAGCGGCTGAATATCTTGAGCATACAGGGAATGATTTACCCCGGATCGGGGCCGATCTTGGAGATGTATCGAGGGCGCTGTTGGAAATGGATGCGGCCACGCCTTTGGTGAAACAGCAGATTCTCCGTTTGTGCAGCTTGGTGGTGCTGGATGACGAGGTGGTTGAGGATCGCGAACTTGAGCTACTGCGGGCGACGGCGGAGGCAATCGGTGCGCCTGTCCCACCGCTGGTACGCAGGAGAGTGTAGTCGGCGCTTGCGTTTGGGAGTAAGCTTTCGGAAGGTGCGGTGTGGATAGTGTGCGCAGGCCATGGTGGCATTATTTGAATTTACTGGGGTTGGATGCTCCGCTGATCGCGGTGATGTGGTTGTTTCTTTTCGCCAAGACCTGGAGGGTGAATTATCACCCTTGGGAAGCGTATGTGGTGCTCGCCCTGGTCGTCTGGACGATCCGGATCTTCGCAAAGCTGCTGGAAGCCTCGATGCTGGGGGATGAGGAAGCTCTTGCGATGCGTCATCGGACGCTGCTCAAGCGGTTGGCGATTGGCGGCGGGGTGCTGGCGCTGGTGCTGACCGTGTTGAACTTTCCACTTTCGGTTTATAACTACCTTCTCCTGGGTGGCATACTGGTTTTGGGATACCTGGCATTGGCTTTGTTTTCGTCACCTCAGGACAATGAGATTTCCTATGCGAAGCATGTCATAGGCGGGGTGGCGTTCGCTTATGGGACTGCGCTGATCGCGCATGTTTATCTGCCGAACCTCGGGATTATTGAATTGTTCAAATCCCGGGAGTTCATCTGTTTTGCGGTATTGTGCCTGCTGGCATCATCGGCAACGGATTTGTGGGCGCATTCGGGCAAAGTGGAGGATAGGGAAATCAAGGCGGCGGACGAGCTGGCGCTAACCCTGCCGTTAACCTTGCTGGGTGCGGCGGCATTGGTTTTCGCGGTTCAAAATGAGGCGATGACTTCGCGACCGTTTTTCTACGGGATTCTGACCGGCGCGGCGTTGCTGCAGGTTCTAAACCGGACCCGGGGCCGTTTTCCGATTCTGACGCTCAAAGTCCTGACCGGTGTTTGCCTGATGATCCCGGGGGTTGTGTTCCAAACATATCCGATAGGTAGATAGGCGGTTGCCGGATCAGATGTGGATTTTTCATCATCAAGCTTGCGGGGCCGTTGAATGGCTTTTTAGAATCGCCGGATGCGAGAAACAGGAAGAAGCAAGCCGCCTGCGTTTTTAATCCTGGGGGCACCGGGCTCGGGGAAAGGAACACAGGGTAAGATCATTGGATCGATCCCGAGGTTTTTCCATTGTGCTTGCGGCGATGTGTTCCGTTCACTGGACACACGCACGGCACTGGGAAAACAGTTTGTGGAATATTCCAGTCGCGGAGAGCTGGTGCCGGACGAACTGACCATCGAGTTGTGGCAGACACAAATCGACAACTGGAGTGACATGCATGTTTACAAGCCGGATATCGATTTTCTGGTATTGGACGGAATTCCCAGAAATGTGGAGCAGGCGAGGATTCTCGAGGAGCATGTGACCGTGCACCAGGTATTCCATCTTTCGTGTCCGAACCGGAATGAGCTGGCGAGGCGGATGAGGAAGCGGGCGCTTAAAGATAACAGGCTGGATGATGCCAGTGACAAGGTGATCGATCAGAGGATCGCGACCTATGAGGCGGAAACAAAGCCGCTGATCGACCATTTCTCCGAGGATATGGTGACGACTATCGATGCGACCCAGCCGCCGGTAAAAGTGCTCTGGGAGATTATCGGGAAGGTGATGAGTCTGCCGGTATATGGAGAAGTCAAAGAGCTCAAACTTTAGCTCCGAAGCTTTAAGCAGGATTGCCGCCTATCTCCGGTGGAATGGGCGGAGGGTGGCCCGGTTGAAGTTTTGCCGGGTCTCCTCCTCGACAATGATGGCGGTGGGTGGACTCCTGCGGGGGGCGGGGGATGACCCTTTTTCCTCAATTAACTCAAGGGGGGGAAGCACCGCGCCGTCTGAGAAAGTGCGGGAGGACTGAGCGATATCATAACGGGAATCCATGTCAGTCTGGACGTGGTCGAGAGAAGTGTCGTTATTGACGATGGAGGGCTGGATAAAGATCATGAGTTCCGAACGGTCCACGCCGGTGGTCTTGGTCGAAAAGAGGCGGCCAAGGCCGGGGATATCGCTAAGGAGTGGGATGCCGGTGACTGTTTCGGTGTCGTTGGAGGTGATCAGGCCACCGAGAACGATGGTCTGGTTATTCGGGACAGTGACGGTGGTGAGGAGTTCGCGGGTGGCGATGATGGGGACGGAGCCGATATCGCCAATGGGAGCGGACTGGCCAATGACTTCGTCCGAGAGCAAGGCGATGGTGAGGGTGATTTCCTTATCGGAGTTGACGAGCGGCACGACCTCCAGTTTCAGGACAACATCGCGGTATTCGATGTTGGTGGATACGCCGCCGCCGGAGAATGAGTTTGAGTTGGTCGGGATGGCAATGCGGCGTCCGGAGGAGATGGTTCCTTTTTGATTGTTGGCGGTAAAAATGGAAGGGCGGGAAAGGATCGTGAAATCGTTGGAATCGGAAAGGAGATTGACGTATGCGGCGAGTGAGTTGCCGATTTTTCCGTAGAGGGATAGTCCGGTCTGGGATGGGAAAGTGCCAAGCGCGGTGCCAGTCACGGGAGTGAAAAGGTCCAAGGGGTCGCGGTTGTTGGTGACGCCTCCGCCAATGCTGGAACCACCCAGGCCGCCTTTGTTGTTGCCGCGGAATGCTTTGATCCAATCGACCCCGGTGGAGAGGTTTTTACCTAGGCTGAGCTGGCCGAAGACTGTGGAAATCATGACCTGATCCGCTTTGACATCCACCTGGTCGAGCAGGCGCTCAATGATTTCGACCCCTGATGGCGGGCCTTGAACCACGATCGAGTTGGTAATGTTATCAGCAACGAGAAGAGTGCGTCCGACCAGGAGGGATTCGGGGGCTGAATTGACCTGGGGATCGGAAAGGGCACTACCGCGTGAGCCGGATGAGCCACCGCCACCCCCGCTTGAGTTTCCACCGCCGCCTCCTGATTGGTTTCCACCGCCGCCGGCAAAGAGGCCTCCGCCCTGGTTGTTTTGGGCGCGGTTTTGAGCTTGGTTTTGCGGGCGGTTGGCGCCACCCCCGCCTTGGCCTTGGCCGGAGTCGGCGCTGCCGGTGCCGGTGAAGGCACGGGTCAGGGCGTCACCGGCGATGGGGAGGAAGTCGGCGACGGCGAGGTATTTGAGCTTGCGGCGCAGGAAGTTGCGTTGATCGGATTGGGTATCGAATTCACGGACCAAGCCTTCGACGAAAAGGAGATCTACGGGGCGACCCATGGCGAAGATGCGGTTGGTGCGGGCGTCAGGGATGATTTGGACAGGGGCTTCCTCGCCTGATGACGTCGCACCTGGCAAACCCAATTCGCCTTGGATGACGGGTTGAATTGCGGGCTGACCTTGGGCGCGCTGAACCCCGGCAGTGAGGTTCGAATCCGCTTGTTTGCCGAGGAGTTCGTTGAGGGTGGTTGCGAGTTCCGTGACATCGGCGTATTTGACGGTGATGAAACGGGTGGCGACCTGCGAGGAAGGCTTGTCGATTTCGGCTTTGAGATCGATGAGTTTGCGGATCAGGGAGGTGTTTTCCGTGATGACGACGGAGGCGGCGTTGGGAACGGCGGCGATAGAGCCAAAAGCGCCGAACTGGCCGATGATCTGGGTGAAGGTGCGGACAGCTTCATCCGGCTTGATGTAGCTGAGATTCATGACATAGGAAACGACCGCATCACCTTCCGGGAGGGCATCGTTTTCAGTATAAACCGAGACACCGCGGCCGGTGGGCTTGATGCCGGCGGTGGCTAGAGTGAGAATATCGAGATTGGGGTCGGTGGCGTCCGGGACGAAGACGAAGTTTTCAATGGTCGCGGCTTTGCGGAGGAGTTCCGCCGCCTCAGCGTAAGTCAGGGGATCCTGAAATGAGGCGGGTTGGATAAAGGCGAACTCGGCAGTGGCGGCGGAGGATGAGACGATGACGCGGCGTCCGGTGTATTTGCGGTAGAGGGCGGCGAGGTCGTTACCGGAAAGCTTGGGTTGATCAATGGCTTCGGTGATCTGGGTTTCTCCGAGTGCGGCATTCGGGGGTGCGGGAGCTGCGACTGGGGCACCAGGGGGAGCGACTACCGGCGGCGGGACGATGCCTGGTATTGCAGGAACCTCCTCGTTCTGAGCCAAGGTGACGAAGGGAAGCAGGGAGATTACAAGGAGCGGGAGACGCATGGCTTTGGAAAATACTGAAAGGTAAGTGGGTGCGTGGATCAGGCGGGATTATTGGCGGAGATTGGGGCGGAATTGGGGCTGCGGTTGTGCTTGGTTTGCGGGCTGACCCTGGACCTGAGGGATAGGAGGCGGAACAATACGGGGACGGGGAGCGCGCTGCGGAACTTGGGCGTTTTGATCCTGTTGATTGTTAGCTGCATTTGGAGCGACTCCGGGAGGGAGATTGTTGTTTGGAGGCTGTTGGACATCCGGCGGGCCTTTGAGAACGAGGAGTTCCGGCTGAAAGGTAACGCTGCCCTGAATGGCCCCTGAGGACAGGACGACCGTGGTACCCAGGTATTTGGAGGGATTCCGGTTGACGGAGATCACGGTGAATTCCGAGTTGATTCCCGGTTCGATCACTTTTTTTTCCTCGGGATTTTTCTTGTTCAGAAGGGTAATTCTATAGCCGCCGGGGACCGGGGCAATGCCCGACAGGGCATAGTCGTCGAGGGGATTGACGGCGGTGCCTGCGGCGGCGGGCGGGGGTTTTGAGGTAAAAGGGCTTTCGGTCCAGAGTGCGGTGTAGCTGGTGAGCGGAGCTTTTTGAGGAAGTTCGGCATGCCCGATGGTGCAGAGGGCGGCTGTCATAAAACACACGGGAAAACGGTGGCGGAAGATTCCAGCGCTGAATCGTGGCAGGTCTAATGCAGGCCCGGATGATGTGTAAGAGCGTTTCATGTTGCAGGTGGAAACCATTGAGAGAGGGTTGCGGAGCAGTCGATGAGGGTATCGTCCTGCGCGTTGGGGGTGAGGCGGATTTGGTATGCGGTGCGGAAGGAGGCGGGGTCGTTGATAGCGTCGAACCAGCGGTAAAGGGCTTGTTCCTGGCCGGTAAGGTTGATCTTGATCTGGGCGCGGTGGTAATGGAGGCCGCTGGTGTCGGTGGGAAGGAGTTCCTGTGATTTGATGGTCAAACCGAAATTGCGGGCCTGGGCTTCGGCAAATTGTTGGATCGTGGTTTGGACGTCCTGATAGGCGGCGGCTGCAGGCTCGTGTTCAGCGAGCCAAGTCATTTCCTCGGCGAGCTGGGAGGAGCTTTGCTGGAAGGCGAGTGCCTGCTGGAGCTTTGCCTGGGCAACGTTCAATTCGTTGGAAAGGCGGGTTTTCTTCTGGATGTAAAAGGTGTAGAGGAAAAAATTGAGAATGATGAAGCCGGCGGTGAGGAGAAGAGCGAGGAGTTTTTTTTCGCGCGGTGACATGGTGGATACGGGAAGGGAATGCCGTTGGCTGGGGAATTTGTTGGTATGGTGGGATTCGAAGCGGCGGAAGGTTGGTGGCCTGGCATGGTGGTGGCAAGGATGGAGAGTTCTTCGAGCCTTAGGGGCGGTTAAGGAAGCAGGTTGCAAAGCAGTGGACCATGGGACAAAATGGCGGGAACGGAATGGATGGATTCAACCAAAAAGATGGCATGGCTGGGATTTCCCTGAGGCATCTGGAAGTTTTCAGCACCGCCGTGCGGGAGGGATCGTATGCGAACGCGGCTTTGGAATTGCAGATGAGACGCCCAAATGTGAAGCGGGTGTGTGAGGATTTCGCAAAGCTGGTGGGTCGGGATTTGCTAACAGAGAATGAAAATCACGAGGTGGTCCCGACTCATTTCGGGCAAGGATTATTCGCCCAACTGGGGCCGCTTTCCACCAGCCTGCGAAAGATGGAGGAAGGGGTTAAACAGTTGCTTCAAGGGGGGCGGGTGCTGAGGTTCGGGGCGGCGAGTGGATTTTTCAGAGTGGGGCTGTTTACTGATTATCTCAGTAGACTGAATATTTCCGGAAAGTTCCGTTCGTGTTTCCTGAAGGTTGATGGAAACCAGGCGCACAAGAGTCTGCTGGCGGCGGAGTGCGATGTGTATTTCGGCATTGGTCTGGGTGAAACGGAGCGATTGGACCGCATTGAACTTGGGGAGGTGGGCTGGAATATCAGCCGGGTCGGAGACGGGGCTTTGCCAGCGAAGCCTAAAGATTTAAAGGGGAAATGGTTCATGGTGAGGGAGGGTGATGCGGATGCCTGCGCGGAAATGATGGAGAGATTCCGTTCGGCAGGGGCGCGGGGGGGAGAAATAGTCGATGAAGCGCCCATTGTTCCTGCGGGGAAAGGGGATGTGGTGTTCCAGGTGGATGTGATCAGTCCGCTGGGAGGAGCGATTGCAAATCAATGGCCGCAATATCAATTCGCGGCTCTAATGAGGCGACACCATCCGTATGCGGATCTGAAGGAGATGCTGATTATCGGAGGGAGGAAGTAGGCGGATGGATGTCGATTTGAATAGTCTGATGGTGTTCCGCGATTTGGCATCGAGTGGCAATTTCTCCGAAACGGGAAGACGCCTGGGTTTAAACCAACCGGCGGTGAGTTTGACGATTTCGCAGTTGGAAAGCGCGGTTGGTCTCGTTCTGTTGGAACGCGGTGCGGGCGGAGCCAGGCTGACGCCGGCGGGAGTGGTTTTTCTGGCCAGGGTGCAGGAGGTTTGCGAGGTGTATCTGAGCTTCAAGGATGGCGTGAGGATGCAGGGACGCAGGTTCGATCGAGAGGTATGGGTCGGGTTGGACGGTTCATGGTATTCCAGGCAACTGGCGCAGGCGCTGGAAAGCGAACCGATCGGAAAGGATATGAAATTTCTTTGTGGGAAAGTCGGAGAGAACTGGGGTGAGGATCTGGAAGAGGGCAGGGTGGATGTGGTTATCGCCTCGCGGTTCTTGCAAGAGGGGATGACGGCGGGAATTCAGGAGGGAGTGATCAGACAGGAGCGGGGCATCACGGTGGCATGGCATCCGAGTTTTCATCCTTTCGATAAGGCGCAGTTCAATTTTCCCGAGGTTTTGCGAACCACTCTACTGATACCAAATGGCCATGTGGCAAAGGGTTTTGGCAAGTTCCTGCGCCATTGGTGTGAATATGCCTACGGGATGCAGGCGGCCAACACGGTTTTTTTTGACAGTGAGGAGGCGGCGGCGCGAGCGGCGGACGCAGGCCTGGGGGTATTTCTCGGACCAGGGAATTCAATGAACCGGTTGAGAGAATTTCCGCATGAACTGAAGCACGTGCGGACGTTTGAATTTTTGCTGCCGGAAGCCTATCGCTTTGGAGTGTATTGCCGGGGGGATGAGAGGGCGAAGGAGGTGCTGCAGCTCGCGGTAATGATTGGAAAGGCGGGAAGAAAACAATTTTCCAATAGGGATATGGAAAATCCGGATGAAGAAAAATTCGGAGACGGTGATTATCCGAGATAAGGTAACAAATCTAACAAAAGTTGGTTTCCGTGAGGTTGTGTCTGCCGCGTGCAGGTCACATTTTCAACAAAATCAGATTGCTGTTTTCCCCCCACCCAACTGAGTCCAAGGTTGCGCCTGCAATCTTGGGCTCTTTCCCGTTCATGGAGTAACGGTGACGGTGGAGGCTGAGAACGTGAATTCCCAGCCACGAGTGGACTGTTTTGGCTCGGGAGTCTGCCATGTGAAGGTGGCGAGATCGTTGTTTTGGGCGAGGTTTTTAGAGAACTGATTCACCGCCTGAGGCTGTGGGGCTTCACCGATCAGGCGTATTTCGTTAGCGGAAATATCGGCGGTGCGGAGGCGGAGGCCTGAATTTGGCGGGATGGAGCGGGCGACGCGGGAGAGTATGTCGACGGTGTTTTGGTTGAGGTCGATGCCATTTTGGAGCTCGTCCCATTTTGAAATATGAAGTGCGTAGGCTTCACCTTCCGGGGCGGCCGCGTTGGACCGGGCGATAAGCTTTTCGGTAAGGGAATGAGTCTGCCACAACTGGTAGCCAAGGTAACCGATGGTGCCAAGAAAGAGGAAGACGATGGCTGCGGAGACAGCGATTATGTTCTGGCGTTTGCGTGCCGCGCGGCGGGCGGCGCGGACGTCCGCTGGTAGGAGTTTGCTGAGGGGATCGGGCAGGATGGGTGCGGGGCGTGCGGCGAGATCGGTCTGGAGGGAGAGGGATTGGGAGAGGAGGATGGTTTGTGTTTCCGGATCGGAAGACCATACGATGGCTTTGGCGGGTGCGGCTTCAATTCCCTGCATCGAAAGCTGGGCGATGGCAATGCGGATCTCGCGGATCAGGGCGGCATCGGGTGAGGGGGAGGAAATGGAGGTGGCTTGGCAATAAAGCAGTTTTCCCTGTTGATGGAGGGCGAAAACCCAGCTGCCGAGTTCGCGCCAGAGGGTGAGGGCATTGCCCTTTATTGGAAAGGCGCGCGGTGAGATATCGAACGCTTTCGGGGATTTTTTAGGCAGGTCTTCGGTTTGCGGGGTGCGCAGGACGATGGAAAGGAGGGTCGATTTTTCGGAATTTACGAGGATAGGGAAAATGTCGACGAGCTGGCCTGCAAAGGGATCCGGGCGTAGGCCGAGACGCTCGCTGTGGGTTGCGGCAAGATCAGGAAATAGCGAGGCGTCCGCAGTGTGAACCTGAAGGGGCAGGGCGGTGAGGGCTTTGGCTGGAAAAAACAGGATGAGATCGCCTGCGGGAAGTTTTTCAATTTCCGAGGGTCTTTGTGCCGGGGTGGCATCCTGCGGCGCGAGTTGCAAACCTGTTGCTCCCTGGGTCCAGATTTCCCATGAGATTTCGCCGGGGATCAGGGCGATGGTTGGTGAAGATTTTGCCATGGTGGAAAAAGCGGTGGATTTCAGGGGATGATTTCGGTGGTTCGGTCGAGGATTGCCGGTTTGCCGGTGCGGTTGCGGACGATGGCGGTGATGCGGCGGGTGGAGTCGCCGGAACGGGCGGTGGATTGAATGCGGGTGGTGGTGTCGTCTGTGGTGAAGCGCCCGGCGATGTCTTGGCGGATTTGGGCATTGATGCCAAGGAGTGAAAGTGCTTCGGCCGGAGTTTTGAAGGGAACATCATCCTCAGTGTCGCGGATGTCATCAATGCCACGAACCGTTTCGGGGACGATGGAGGCTTGGGATTCGGTCACGTCAGCGGCGACGGCGATGAGTTCGGCATTCGCTTCGTTCAGGTCGAGGGTACCGGACGACCAGACGGTAAACCAGGTGCGCCAATCGGGTCGGAGGGCTTCGATCCGGTTCATGCCGAGTACGAGACGCATTTCCTCGATGTCATAGAAGGGGCGGTTGAAAGGTTGGTTGAGGCGGCCGATTTTCCCATACTCCGGCTCTTCGGCACCATTGAGTGCGGTCTGGTCGTCGCTGTCAGTCCAATCGGTCAAGGCATCGGCAAGAGCTTGGGCGGCATCGAGATCGAGCCCCCAGTGTATGAAGATGGAACGGATGAGTGTTTTATCTTCGGCAAAGACAAGAGAGTTGATGTTGAAGCGGGCTCCTTCGGAAGTGAGTGTGACATGGACTTCCTCGTTGTTTTTCCCATCCATGCGGTGGAGCAGAGGATCGTTGCGCTCGACGGCGGGGTTGGAACCGATGGCAATGCCCATTTCCGCAAGTTGAAAGGCACGCGAGCCGTGGACTTTGGCAGTTGCGAGTTCCATATCGAAAGAGATGACACGCAGGGAGGTGATGGCGGCGAGTGAGAGGATTGCGATGAGCCAGAGGACGGCGATGAGCGCGACGCCCGGTTGAGATGGAATTTGATATTTCAAGCTCCGCCGGTTCGCTGAAGATGGTTGGTGGGATGTCTTCATGGATTGGGGTTATCGATATTCAATCCAGGGGGCAGGCCAGCGGAAGGATCGCGAACTGGTGGAGTGGTGGGGATCGCAGGAGTATCAGGTGTGGTTGGTGTGCCTGCGGGATTATTCGCGTTGGCGGCATTTGCCTGCTGGAGCTGGCGCATGAAAACTTCGGGATTCTGGCGGGGTGGAATCCAGAAAATGTGTCTGAGCTCGCGGCCTTTGGCGCCGATGGCGATGCTGAGTTCCAGCTGCAGGGGAAGGCGTCCGGGGAGATCCCATTCGTATTGGTATTCCATGCTGCGGCCGTCAAGGACCCGCCATTCAAAGTATGCAACATCGGAGAGCAGGGTGATTTCGGCGAAAGGTTTTTTTTCGCTGGCTGAGGATTTGAAGCCCGAACCGGAAGGAGACTCGCTGGATTGGGCGTCGAGGATGTCTTCTTCGTAATAGCGGAGAACGATGTCGAGGAATCCCGAGCGGCGTTTGACGGTAGAGAGCTGGATGGCTTTCGCAGTGCGTTCCTCACCGCCCCAGGTGAAGGACAGGGGAACATTCTGGAAAGTCAGATCGGAAAGGTAATGGGTG